>NZ_RHQO01000090.1:0-16076 GCF_003935475.1 Pseudomonas sp. p99-361
TGCGCCGCGCGGGCGGCGCTCGATCTCACAGGCGCTGAAGATGCTCCGGCTACCCTTGCCAGGAACCATAGAATCTCTCACAAGTACGGCGCATAAAATGCTTTAGCTTTAATCCATAACCGCCTGAAATAAAACACCTATCTCTTCGCAACTGCATGGTGCACGCACTGCTCGTAATAGGTCTGCCGGATCGCCGCAGGCTTGAGCCTGGAGCGGCTGTTATAGGTTTGTTCAGTAATGCCGAAGGCGGTCATGCGCATCCACGGTTTGGCGAACTTTCGCACCTGGAGCTTCTTGCGCGTAGCGTACAGGGTGACCCCGGCAAGCTTGGCCTGCTGGGCTTCACCGGCTATTTGCGCAACCCATTGGCAGGTGTGGCGATCATTCTGGCTGAGCGCCCTGGCCTGGGCGCCGAAAGCGAATGTGGCGAGCAGGCAGCCGGCCATCGTAGCTAGAAGTACTCGCATATTGCTGTCCTAAGCAATTGAAGGGGAAAGAAGTTTGCCCTCACTTGCAAAGGTAGGGGGCCAGCAAATTGCCGTCAGCGGGTGGCCCTGTCCAATGACCCAGCAGCCGGGTTGCGCAGGCTAGCCCAGGCAAGGCAGGCGATCCACAGTACCGACACCCCGTAGTTGAGGCGCTGGTACAGGCCGAACAGCTGCCCGCTTTGTGCCGCCTGGGCCATGAGTGCGACGGTGACGATGGCCAGTATCAGGCTGGTGGCGGACAGCAGCGCGACGGCCTGGCTGCCGGCCAGACGCGTCCCGAGCCACGCCCACAGGGCGCTCGCCAGGGTCAGTGAAAGGAACATCAGCAACCCCGACAGGTTGTGCAGCAGCTGTGAGCTGGAAGGTTGCGCCGGAGCGCAGCCTGGGTCGCAAGCGAACCAGCCTGTGCCCAGGCTACCGAGGCCGTGCACCAATACCAGGGCTGCACTCGACAACGCCACCTTCGAGCCGTGCCAGCGCCGCGCGAGGCCCAAGGCAAACAAGATGAACAAGACCGCGAGAGGATAATTGTTGACCCATGGCGACCAGCGCTGCACGGGCGAGCCAACCGCGCCGAGCTGGCTCATGGCTTGTTGGAAATGGTCGTAGCCGGGGTACGCCAGTGCAGTGAGCCAGACCCCGCCCAACAGCCACAAGGGGATCAGTAAGCCGCAGCCGAGCAAAAGGCGGTCATAGGTTTTCATACGGGCAGTTCCTTCCATGGATGCGTGAGGTGGAAACGCACAGTATCTTGCAGCGCAGGCTCTGTGCCAGCACTTCCAGGTGTGGTCGGGTAGGTGCAGCCCCAGGCAGGCAATGAAATCCGCACGCGGCATATGTGATCGTACAACTGCTTGCGCTATGATAAGCGCTGTCTTTCAAGGTGAAACACAGGGCGATGACAGAGCAGCAGGTACAGGCAAGGACCCGGCGCAAGCCACGCAGTCTGGCCCAGGAACTGGTTACGGTGCTGACCGAGCGTATTCGCAGCGGCCAGCTCAAGCGCGGCGACAAGCTGCCGACCGAATCGCAGATCATGGTTGAAGAGGGCGTCAGCCGCACGGTGGTGCGTGAGGCCATTTCGCGGCTGCAAGCCGCCGGGCAGGTGGAAACCCGCCACGGCATCGGTACGTTCGTGCTGGATGCGCCGGCGACCGGGGGCTTCCGGATCGACCCGGCTACCGTCGTTACCCTGCGTGAGGTGCTGGCGGTGCTGGAGTTGCGCATTGCCCTGGAGATCGAATCGGCGGGGCTTGCTGCACAACGCCGCAGCGATGACGAGCTGGCCGGCATGCGCGCGGCGCTGGATGAGCTGAACGAGGGGGCGGCGCACGCGACCGATGCGGTGTCGGCCGATTTCCAGTTTCACCTGCGCATTGCCCAGGCCAGTGGCAACCATTACTTCGCCGACATCCTCAACCACCTGGGCACCAGCATCATCCCCCGGACCCGGTTGAATTCAGCGCGGTTGGCGCGTGATGACCAGGCCCATTACATGAGCCGGCTGCGCCATGAGCATGAAGCCATCTATGAAGCCATTGCACGGCGAGACAGCGAAGGGGCCAAAATGGCCATGCGCATGCACCTGAGCAATAGCCGTGAGCGTTTGCGTCAGGTGCATGAAGAGGCTGAGGCGCAAGGGGCCTGAGGCCCGTGCCGCAAAGGGGCGTCAGATCGCCCCGTCGCGCCACTGCCCATTCACCAACCGCCGCAGCCCCAGCGGGTTGCTGTCACGCAGGGCTTCGGGCAACAGCGCCTGCGGATAGTTCTGGTAGCACACGGGGCGCAGGAAGCGGTCGATAGCCAGGGTGCCGACCGAGGTTCCGCGGGCGTCGGAAGTTGCCGGGTACGGCCCGCCGTGGACCATGGCATCGCACACCTCGACACCTGTCGGGTAACCATTGAGCAGAATCCGCCCGACCTTCTCTTCCAGCAGTGGTACCAGCCAGGCAAAGGCTTCAAAGTCCTCAGGCTCGCCGATCAGTGTGGCGGTCAGCTGGCCGCGCAGGCCAAGTACGGCAGCGCGCAACTGGTCGTGATCCTGAACTTCCACGGCCACGGTGGTGGGGCCGAACACTTCCTCCTGCAGCAATGGGTCGGACTCGACCAGCAACCGGGCATCGGCCTTGAACAGCTGGGCATGGGCCTGGCTGCCGTGCTGTGCCTGGCCGGCCAGGTGCTCTATAGCGGCATGGGCGTGCAGGTGCTCCAGGCCAGCGACATAACTGCGCAGGCCGCCGGCGTTGAGCATGACCTGGCCGGCCTGCTGGCCTAGGTGCTGACCCAGCTCAGCCAACAGCTGGCTGTACGGTGGCGATTGCAGCCCGATGACCAGACCCGGGTTGGTGCAGAACTGCCCTGCGCCCAGGCACACCGAACCGGCCAGCTCACGGGCGATGGCGTCGCCACGCTTGGCCAGGGCGCCCGGCAGGATGATCACCGGGTTGATGCTGGACATTTCGGCGAACACCGGAATCGGCTGGGTGCGCTCTGCGGCCATGCGGCACAGGGCGTCGCCGCCTTTCAGCGAACCGGTGAAACCCACGGCCTGGATGGCCGGGTGCTTGACCAACCACTCGCCCACGCCGCCACCGAACACCATGTTGAACACCCCGTTGGGCATGCCGGTACGCTCGGCTGCCCGGGTGATGGCGCAGCCGACCAGGTCGGCGGTTGCCATGTGGCCGCTGTGCGCCTTGAACACCACCGGGCAGCCGGCGGCCAGCGCCGCGGCGGTGTCGCCGCCTGCGGTGGAGAACGCCAGCGGGAAGTTACTGGCGCCGAACACCGCGACCGGGCCAACGCCAATGCGCATCTGGCGCAGGTCCACGCGTGGCAGTGGCTGGCGTTCGGGCAGAGCGAGGTCGATGCGTGCGCCAAGGTAGTCGCCACGGCGCAACACCTGGGCGAACAGGCGCATTTGGCCGCTGGTACGGCCGCGCTCACCCTGTATACGTGCGGCGGGCAGTGCGGTTTCGCGGCAGACGATAGCGATGAAGGCATCGTCCAGCTCGTCCAGTTCGGCGGCGATGGCATCCAGAAATTCGGCGCGGCGCGCCGGGGCCAGTTGGCGGAATTCGGCGAAAGCGGCGGCCGCGGCTTTAGCGGCTTGGTCGACTTCGCCCTCGGTAGCCTGGGCAAAGTTGTACGGCAGGGCTTCGCCAGTGCTGGCGTCCAGGCTCTGCAGGCGCTGTGCGCCAGCGGCGCTGCGCTGGCCGGCGATGAAGTTGTGGCCGAGGATTTCAGGCATGGGGTGCTCCTGTGAGGGTGGCTGAATGAAGAGTGCTGGGCGAGCCTGCCCAGGGCATCAGGTAATTGGCGCCGGATTGAACAGGGTGATGTCGTTGTGCAAGCGGTGCTGCTCGGCCCAGGTCTGCTTGCGGCCACTGGCGACGTCGAGGTAGTAGTGGAACAGCTCCCAGCCCAATTCCTCGATGGTCGCGCGGCCGCTGGCGATGCGTCCGGCGTCGATGTCGATCAAGTCGGGCCAGCGCTGCGCCAGCTCGCTGCGGGTGCACACCTTGACCACGGGCGCCATGGCCAGGCCATACGGCGTGCCGCGGCCCGTGGTGAAGACATGAAGGTTCATGCCTGCGGCCAGTTGCAGGGTGCCACAGACAAAGTCGCTGGCCGGGGTGGCGCAAAAGATCAGGCCCTTGCCCTTGACGCGCTCGCCTGGGCCAAGCACGCCCTGGATGGCCCCGCTGCCGGACTTGACGATCGAACCCAGCGACTTTTCGACGATGTTCGACAGGCCGCCTTTCTTGTTGCCCGGTGTGGTATTGGCGCTGCGGTCGGCGGCGCCTTGCTGCAGGTAGCGGTCATACCAGTCCATTTCGCTGACCAGCGCGCCGGCCACTGCCTGGTTTTGCGCGCGCGAAGTCAGCATGTAGATGGCGTCGCGAACCTCGGTCACTTCCGAGAACAGCACGGTGGCACCGGCACGTACCAGCAGGTCGGCGGCATAACCCAGCGCCGGGTTGGCGGTAATGCCCGAAAAGGCGTCGCTGCCACCGCACTGCATGCCGAGGATCAGCTCGCTGGCCGGTACGCTTTCGCGTCGACGCTGGTCGAGTTTCTTCAGGCGGGTTTCGGCCAGCGCCATGATCTGCTCGATCATTTCCACAAAGCCCAGGCTGGCGTCCTGCAGGCGGTACAGCCACGGGTCGCTGAGATCTACCGACGGGTCGTTGTCGTGCATCACCTGGCCGGCCTGCAGCTTTTCGCAGCCCAGGCTGATGACCAGCGCTTCGCCGCCTAGGTTGGGGTTGCGCGCCAGGTTGCGCACGGTGCGGATCGGGATATAGGCGTCGCGGGCGTTGATGGCCACGCCGCAGCCGTAGCTGTGGGTGATGGCTACCACGTCATCGACGTTGGGGTATTGGGGCAGCAGTTCGCTGCGGATGCGCTTGACCGCGTGCTCCAGCACGCCGGTCACGCACTGCACGGTGGTGGTGATGCCAAGGATATTGCGCGTGCCGACCGTGCCGTCGGCGTTGCGGTAGCCTTCGAAGGTAAAACCTTCCAGTGGCGGCAGCGGCTGTGGCACGGCATCGCAGCGTGGCAGGCTGTCCAGTTCCGGGGCAGCGGGCATGGCCAGCTGGCTTTCCTGTACCCAGCTGCCCTGGCGCAGGTCTTCCAGCGCATAACCGATGATTTGCCCGTAGCGGCGCACCGGCTCGCCCTTGGCGATGGTCACGGTGGCAACCTTGTGGCTTTGCGGTACGCCCTCGACCAGGGTCAGGCCGTCGGCAAAACGGGCACCTTCGCCCAGGCCGCCGTCATTGACCACGACCACGACGTTGTCATCGTCGTGCAGGCGCACGTAGCGGGGCGAGTCGGAATGTTCGATCAACTGCATGTTTGGGCCCTACTTGTCAGGTTCTCAGGCTTTTTTTGTACATCCGCCCGCACCGAAAGAGCCGGTGCGGGCATGTCACTCAATGGCGCGAGCTGGCCAGTTCGCCGTTGGCAGCAGGCTCAGCCTGTGGCCTCGGCGCGTCGTCGCGCAGTTCGATACGCTTGATCGGGCCAACGATGACCAGGTAGCTGAACACCGCTACCAGGGCGTTGGCGCCTACGTAGACCAGGGCCCACTTGAACGAACCCGTGGCGCTGATGATGTAGCCGATGACGATAGGCGTAGTGATCGAGGCGATGTTGCCGAAGGTGTTGAACAGGCCGCCCGACAGGCCGGCGATCTGCTTCGGTGAGGTGTCTGCCACTACCGCCCAGCCCAGCGCGCCGATGCCTTTGCCGAAGAAGGCCAGGGTCATGAAACCGACGACCATCCACTCGGCGTCTACGTAGTTGCAGAACACCATGGTGGTCGACAACATCAGGCCGCAGACGATCGGCAGCTTGCGCGAGAAGGTCAACGAGTTGCCACGGCGCAGCAGCCAGTCCGAGATCACCCCACCCAGCACACCGCCGATAAAGCCGCATACCGCCGGCAGCGAGGCGATGAAGCCGGCCTTGAGGATGGTCATGCCGCGTTCCTGCACCAGGTACACCGGGAACCAGGTCAGGAAGAAATAGGTGATGGCGTTGATGCAATACTGCCCCAGGTACACGCCCAGCAGCATGCGGCTGGTCAGCAGCTGCTTGATGTAACCCCATTTCGGGCCATCGTTGCCGCGCTTGTGGTCCATGTCGACCAGGCCGCCGTTCTGCTCGATGTGTTCGAGCTCGGCCGGGCTGATGCGTGGATGCTGGCGCGGGTTGTAGATGGTCTTCAGCCAGACCATCGAGAAGATGATGCCCAGCGCCCCCATCACCACGAACACGTGCTCCCAGCCGAAGCTGAACACGATCCAACCCATGATCGGTGCGAACAGGGCGGTGGCGAAGTACTGCGCGGAGTTGAAGATGGCCGAGGCGGTACCGCGTTCCTGGGTCGGGAACCAGGCCGCGACGATACGGGCGTTACCCGGGAACGACGGGGCTTCGGCAAAGCCGACGAGGAAGCGCAAGGTGAACAGGGTCACGACTGCCCAGGCAACCGGAAGGCCGCCGACAAAGCCCTGCAACAGGGTGAACAGCGACCAGGTGAAGATGCTGAAGGCGTAGACGTTCTTGGAACCGAAGCGGTCGAGCAGCCAGCCACCAGGAATCTGGCCAGCCACGTAAGCCCATCCGAAGGCGGAGAAGATATAACCGAGGGTTACGGCGTCAATGCCGAGGTCTTTCTGCAGGCTGGAGCCTGCGATTGCAATGGTCGCGCGGTCGGCATAGTTGATCGTGGTCACCAGGAACAGCATGAACAGGATCAGGTAGCGCACATGCGTCTTTTTAGTCGCTTGCATGCTGGTTGTACTCCCACTAGTTATTTTTGTGCGGGCTCACGAATGGTAACCGGAGCGGGGCAGGCCCACTCCGGGCGCGGCATATGGCAGGCCGCAAGCAGCGCTTACTGCGGGCCCATCTTGTCCATCAGCGCGGCGAGCATTTCGTACTCTTCGGCGGTGAGGTCGGTCAGCGGGGTACGCACCGGGCCTGCGTCGTAACCGGCCAGCTTGGCGCCGGCCTTGACGATGCTCACGGCGTAGCCAGCCTTGCGGTTGCGGATGTCCAGGTAGGGCAGGAAGAAATCATCGATCAGCTTGGCCACAGCAGCGTGGTCGTCGCGGGCGATGGCGTTGTAGAAGTCCATCGCTGTCTTCGGCACAAAGTTGAACACTGCCGAGGAGTAGACCGGTACGCCAAGGGCCTTGTAGGCAGCAGCATACACTTCTGCGGTTGGCAGGCCACCCAGGTAGCTGAAGCGATCACCCAGGCGGCGGCGGATCGACACCATCAGCTCGATATCACCCAGGCCGTCCTTGTAGCCGATCAGGTTAGGGCAGCGTTCGGCCAGTTTTTCCAGCAGGTTGGCGTTCAGGCGGCAGACATTGCGGTTGTACACCACCACGCCGATCTTCACCGACTTGCACACGGCTTCCACGTGGGCGGCAACACCGTCCTGGCTGGCTTCGGTCAGGTAGTGCGGCAGCAGCAGCAGGCCCTTGGCGCCTAGGCGCTCGGCTTCTTGCGCATATTCGATGGCCTGGCGGGTGGAGCCACCCACGCCGGCGAGGATCGGTACCGAAGTGGCGCAGGTATCGACTGCGGTCTTGATGACCTGGCTGTATTCGCTGGCAGCCAGGGAGAAGAACTCACCCGTACCACCGGCGGCGAACAGGGCACTGGCGCCATAGGGTGCCAGCCACTCCAGACGCTTGATGTAGCCCGCCGGGTTGAAGTCGCCCTGGGCGTTGAAGTCGGTGACCGGGAAAGACAGCAGGCCGTGGGAGAGGATGGATTTGAGTTCTTGTGGATTCATTGTTGTTGGCATCCTGTGGCGCTTGGGTGGAGGTGTTGTTTTGCGTTGGAGGTAAGTTATCGTACAACCATGGGGATGACCAGTGCTTTCTTGGAATTTTGTTTTTCGCGAGGGTGTACGCCTCCGGGTGCCCGCCTCGATATGTGTGGTGGGTTGCAGATCGAGCGCCGCGCGGGCGGCGCTCGATCTCACAGGCGTTGAAAAACCGACGACCACCACCCGGTAGTCATCGTATCTCTCAAGGCCAAACGAAAAAAACGATCGCAAAGACAGGCAAAAACCCGCCGCCCGATTCCACGGCAGATATTCTGGGACCAGCAGAGGGTGACCGGGGGAGGCGGAGGCGGCCTTGCGCCGCCCCGCGATCAAAGCAGGGGAAACTGTAGGTCAGGCAGCGCGCTTGACCTGCGCCTTGCGAACCTGGGCGCGGCACGCGTCACCGAACGCCTGGAAGATCTTGATCGAGTCGGGGTTCTGCGCAGCTTGCCATTCTGGGTGCCATTGCACGGCGAACAGGAACGGCGAAATGCTTGGCGCATGAATGGCCTCGACCAGGCCGTCTTCCGCATGCGCGATGGCCTCGATGCCGGCGCCGAGCTTGTGCAGGCCCTGGCCGTGCAGCGAGTTGACGCGGATTTCGTCGCAACCCAAAGTGTCGCGCAGCCAGCTGCCTGGCTTGATCTTTACGCTGTGAACCTGGGCGTACTGCACTTCGACCGGGTCTTCCGGGTTTTCCCGGTGGTCATTGAAACCCGGTTCGGCGTACACCTTCTGGTAGATGTCGCCACCCAGCGCCACGTTGATTTCCTGCATGCCCCGGCAGATGCCGAAGATGGGCAGGCCACGCTTGAGCGCCGCCTTGACCAGCGGAATGTCGAACAGGTCGCGGTTCTGGTCCTGGCCTTTGCCTGGGGTCTGGTTTTCCTGGCCGTACAGCGCCGGGTCGATGTTGCTGCCAGCGCCGGTCAGGTAAACGCCGTCGGCCATGTCCAGATAGGTCTCGAGGTCGTCAATGCCGCAGCAGGTGGGCACCAGCACCGGGACACAATCGGCGAACTCGACCAGCGGGGTGATGTATTTGTGGGTCATGACTTGGTAGTCATGGCCTTTGCGCTCTTGGCTGCCCATGGTCATCAGGACGACGGGTTTGCGCAGGGAAGGTTGCTTGTTGCCAATGTTGCTGTTGGACATATGTCACCTTGGGACAGGTTCGACCTGTCGTTGTTGTGCAGGCGCACGGCGCGGGGCTCTGAGTGGCGCCTGGAGCCCCGAGCACTGCCGGCTCGTCGAGCTGACGATGCCGGTCGGGGCCTGTAGATAGCTTGCCAGAGCCGTTCGATATGTCAAACGACTGAGAGGGGCTGCAAGGCGGGAAATGCGCCGGTTTTGGGTGGGTTGAACCGATGCGGGCCTGTGGCGGCGTGGGTTTGGCGGGAGGTTCGGTCAATAATATTTAACGACGCAGTCGGGTCTTTGCAGTCGTGCAATGAAATAGGTGGCTTGAAGTCAGCGCGGTCGTTGTGGGAGCGGCCTTGTGTCGCGAAAGGGCCGCATAGCGGCCCCCGGATTTCAGCACTGGTGCATACATTGCCGGGGCTGCTGTGCAGCCCTTTCGCGACACAAGGCCGCTCCTACAAGTTCAGTGACAGGTCTGCAATCAGTGCAGGATCTGCGCCAGGAACCCCTTGGCCCGCTCGGTGCGCGGGTGGTTGAAGAACACCTGCGGCGGGCTGTCCTCGATGATCTGCCCACCCTCCAGGAACAGCACCCGCTCGGCCACCTGCCGGGCAAAGCCCATTTCGTGGGTGACGCAAAGCATGGTCATGCCCGTGCCGGCCAGTTGCACCAGCACATCCAGCACTTCGGCGACCATTTCAGGGTCCAGTGCCGACGTAGGCTCGTCGAACAGCATGATCCGCGGTTTCATGCACAGCGCGCGGGCAATTGCCACGCGCTGCTGCTGCCCGCCGGACAATTGGCTGGGGTACTTGTGCGCCTGGCTTGCGATGCCCACTTTGGTCAGGTACATGCGCGCCCGTTCCTCGGCATCCTTGCGTGATAGCCCACGCACGCTCGTGGGGGCGAGCAGGCAGTTGTCAAGCACGCTCATGTGCGGGAACAGGTTGAAGTGCTGAAACACCATGCCAATGTCGCTGCGTACCTGCGCCGCCTCCCGGGTGTTGGTCGCAAGGTCGACGCCGGCGACCTCGATAGTGCCCTGCTGGGCGATTTCCAGGCGGTTGATGCAGCGGATCAGCGTCGACTTGCCCGAGCCGGAAGGCCCGCACAGGACGATACGTTCGCCTTCGCGTACCTGCAGGTCGATGTCGCGCAAGACATGGAACGCCCCGTAGTGCTTGTTCAAGCCTTCGATGCGGATCAGCACCGGGCGCGGGTCGGTTTCAGGGGTAGCGGTGGCATGGCTCAAGAGTGCGGTCATCGTGTTGTGCTCCCGCGGGGGTCAGTCGAAACGGGTTGCGCTGTAAGGCGCGGGGTCGGTGAAGGGGCGTTCTCCGGTCACCAGTTCGGCCAGCAGGCGGCCGCTGACCGGGCCCAGGGTGAGGCCATGGTGGGCGTGGCCAAAGTTGAACCACAGCCCCGGGTGGCGTGGCGCCGGGCCAATGACCGGGCGCATGTCGGGCAGGCACGGGCGCCGCCCCAGCCACGGTGCGTCGTCCAGGCGCTCGCCCAGCGCGGGGAACAGCTTGCGCGCCAAGGCTTCGCAACGGTCCAGCTGGATCTGGTTGGCGGGCGCATTGGCGGCATCGAACTCGATACCGGTGGTCAAGCGCACGCCGCGCGCCATCGGTGCCAGCACATAACCGCCCTGGGTGTCGCAGATCGCGTGCTCCAGTTGCGCGCCGCCACGGGTGCCGTAGTGCATGTGATAGCCGCGCTTGATCGCCAGCGGTATCCGGTAGCCCAGGCCGCTGAACAGGTCGGCCGACTGGGGGCCCAGGCAGGCGACAACCTCGTCGGCAGTGATCGGGCCGCGGCGGCTGTCGACCTGCCACTTGCCGTGGTGCTGACGCAGGCTGCGCGCATCGCCATGCAGGAACTGCCCGCCGCGTTGCTGGAACAAGGCTGCATAACCACGGGTGAGGGCGCCGGGGTTGTTGACGGTTTTCGGGTCAAGCCAGTGGATGCCGCCGACCACGGTGGCATCCAGCTGGTGTTCGCGAGCCTGCAACTGGCCGCATTCCAGTATTTCGAACTGCAGGCCGTAACGGCTCAGGCCTTTGGCATCGGCCTTGGCCTGGCTGAACAGCGTCGGATCGCGGAACACCTCGATCCAGCCTTTGGCCTGCACCAGCCCTTGCAGGCCGGCAGCTGCGATCAGCACGTCGTGTTCCTCCACGCAGCGCTGCACCAATGGCAGCATATCGGCGGCTGCACCTGCCAGGCGCCCGGGGGCGGACTGGCGCCAGTAGCGCCACAGCCACGGTGCCGCCTTGGGCAGATGCGCCAGGCTGTAGCGCACGTCGGGCTGGCGGTTCAGGCCATAGCGCAGCAGGGCGCTCAGTTGCCGTGGGAAGGCATAGGGGATGACGCTGGAGCGCTCGATCAGCCCGGCGTTGCCGTGGCTGGTACCGCTGCCCGGTTCGTCGCGGTCGAGCAGTACCACCTGGCGCCCGCGGGCTTGCAAGTGCAGGGCGGTGCTGACGCCGACGATGCCGGCGCCCAGGACTAAGGTCTGGCAATGCATGGAACGTATCCTTCGGTCAGTTCAGGTGGCGGCCCAGGCGGGCTTCCAGGTGTTTCAGCAGGCGCCGCACCACCTCGACGATCACCAGGTAGAGCACTGCGGCCCACAGGTAGATCTGGAAGTCGAAGCTGCGCGAAAAGGCCAGTTTGGTCACGCCCATCAGGTCGTAGATGGTCACCAGCGAGGCAATGGCGCTGGCTTTGATCATCAGGATCAATTCGTTGCCCAGCGGGCCGATGGCAACCAGCAGCGACTGCGGCAGGATCACCTTGAAGAAGGTCGTCGAGCGCTTCAGGTTCAAGGCCCGCGCCGCCTCATACTGGCCCGGGGCGACGGCCATCAGGCTGCCGCGGAAGATCTCGGCCTGGTAGGCGGCGGTGTTCAAGGTGAACGCCAGCAAGGTGCAGAACCACGCCTCGCGGAAGAACCACCACAGGCCCACGTCCTGCCAGAAGCTCTTGAACGAGCCCAGGCCGTAGTACAGCAGGAACAACTGGGCCAGCAATGGCGAGCCGCGGAAGAAGTACACATAACCTGCCGCCAGGCGTTGCAACAGCAGGTTGTGCGACAGGCGCGCCAGCGCCAGCAGCAGGCCCAGCAGCGCGCCCAGGCTGAAGGAAATGGCGACCAGCTTGGCAGTGACCAGCAGGCCGTCGACAAAGCGCGGGCCGTAACGCTCCAGCAGGTCAGGGTCGAGCACCAGCGCCAGCAATTGGTCGAGGCTCATGCGCGCGCTCCTTGCAGGTGGCGGTTGCTCCGCCGCTCGATGTAGGCGAACACGCGCCCGGACAATGCCGCGAACAGCAAGTAGCCCAGGCACGCCACGCCATAGAAGAACATGGGCTCTTTGGTCACGCTGACGGCCAGGTTGGTCTGGCGCATCAGGTCGACCAGCGAGATGGTCGACACCAGCGAGGTGTCCTTGAGCAACGACAGCCAGTTGTTGGACAAGCCGGGCAGGGCAATGCGGGTCAACTGCGGCAGCAGCACCTTGAAGAACCCGGTGCGTTTGCTCAGCCCCAAGGCCGAACAGGCCTCCCACTGGCCTTTGGGCAAGGTCTTGAAAGCGGCCAGCCAGATCTCGCTGGAAAATGCGGCGAACACCAGGCTGAACGCGATCATGGCGGCCACGAAGGTATTGATCAGGAACTCACCTTCATAGCCCAGGGCGGCAAGGACCTTCTGCGCGGCGATCTGGCAGCCGTAATAAATGATCAGCAGTGTCAGCAGCTCGGGCAAGCCGCGGAACACGGTGGAAAACGTGGTAGCCCAGGCCCGTGGCAGGCGTTTGCGCGAGCGGGCCGCCAGGGCGACTACCAGGCCCAGCGGCAGGCCGATGGGCAGGCAGGCCAGGGCCAGTGACACAGTGACCAGCGCGCCGGCCAGCAGCGCCTGGCCCCAGCCACCGCTGGCCAAGGACAGCAAGGACAATTGATCGAGCATGACGAACACCTTGTGTTGACCTCACCGGCCTCATCGCCGGCAAGCCAGCTCGCACAGGTAAACCGCTGTTCTTCAGGTCTGTGGGCAACCTGTGGGAGCTGGCTTGCCGGCGATAGGGCCCGGTCAGGCAATGAGGGCTTGAAGATCAGTTGTAGATATCGAATGCAAAGTACTTGCTGGCGATCTTCTGATAGGTGCCGTTGGCCACGATCTGTTGCAACGCGGTGTTCAGGCGTTGGCGCAAGGCTTCATCATCCTTGCGCACGGCAATGGCGGCATCGGCCTTGGTGTTGGCTACATCACCCAGAATCTTGCAGCAGTCACCGCCGTTCTTGCTGATCCATTCCTGAAGCGGAAATTTGTCGGCAATCACCCCGTCCAGGCGGCCGGCGGCCAGGTCCGCGTTGGCTTCGTCCATGGTCGGGTACAGCTTCACGTCAGCGCCGGCCTTGGCGTAAACGTCCTCGGCATAAATGGCCTGGGTAGACGACGACTGGGCGCCAACCGTGTAGCCGTCGAAGTGGGTTTGGGCATCGGTGATCTTGCTGTCCTTGGCCACGGCCACGGTCAACGGGGTACGGTAGTAATGGTCGGTGAAGGCAATTTTCTTGCGCCGTTCCTCGGTGTCGATCATCGAGGCCACCACAGCGTCGTACTTGCGCGCCATCAGCGCCGGGATGATGCCTTCCCAGTCCTGAGCCACCAGCGTGCACTCGACCTTCATCTGTTCGCACAGGGCATGGGTAATGTCGACGTCGAAGCCATGCAACTGGTTATCGGCGTCGACATAGTTGAACGGCGGGTAGGCACCCTCGGTGGCGAAGCGCAGGGTTTCGGCACTGGCAGCACCCGCCAGCAGCAGGGCGCACGCACCCAGCAAGGCCATGGACTTGTTCATCTCGCACCTCATTGCACTCTTGCTATTGTTGTTTGCCCGCCGACCACGTGGTGTAGCCGACGAACTCGTTATGTAGAGCGGCAGTTGCTTCCAAGCGCTTTTCAACATCCGGCCCGAGTTTCTTGCAGACCTCGTTGACCATCAGGTGTACCCACGACAGCATGGCCGAGGTGGATTCCCAGAACAGATTGAATTCGGTGGGTATGCGGAACACCTCGTCGGCGTTGGCATCGGCCCAGTCACAGAAAGTGTCGGTCACCAAGGTGACCGCAATGCCCGCCTCGCGCGCCTTTTGGCACAGCAACAGGGCATGGCGGGAATAACGGCGCGCCTCGAACACCACCAGGGCGCTGTCTGCGGCGTTACCGAGCAGCACGTCGGCAAAGTGCCCGGCACTGAGGTCGACCAGTTGCACCCCATCGCGCAGGTATTGCAGCAAGTGGCCCATGCACATGGCCAGGCCGCGCTCGGTCTGAAAACCTGCAACAAAGACCCGGCGCTTGCTCGCCAGGCGTTGGGCCACGTTGTGCCAGGCCGGGCCTTGGCGGTACTCGTGCACGCGCACCAGGGCGGCCATTTCCAGTTCCAGGCTGCCGCCGTTGTCGCTGGCGTCCTGGCGCTGGCGGTAATCGTGCAAGCGGTCGCCCACCAGCCACGGGCCATCGCCCAGGTCGCTCTGCAGGTCTTGCTTAAGTGCCTTGAGGTGGGCATAACCCAGGGAGCGGCAAAACCGCCCGACACTGGATTCGCTGACGCCCAGCTTGGCGGCGATGCTGGCCGAGGTCTGGAACGGCAGTTCGTGCAGGTTGGCGAGCATGTAGGTGGCGATCTTGCGGCCTGACGCTGCGGCCCCGTCGAGGCTGGCTTCCAGGCGTTGCTTGATCGGTTGGCTCATGCTGGGGCTCCAGAAGGTAAGGCTTGGGAAGAAAATGAATGTTTTCTGCCATTAAGTCAATATTTGACAGATAGCTGTCACTCGCGGGAAAGTTTTGCCGTTGCAACGCTGTAGCCACTCCAAAATCAACAAGGAGCTTCAGATGTCCGCACCGTCCACCTGCACCGTCGTGCGCGTGCCGTTTACCGAGCTGCAAGGCCTGCTGCAGGCTATCTTCCAGCGCTATGGCTGCAGCGACAGCGTGGCCAGGGTGCTGGCCCACAATTGTGCGAGCGCCCAGCGCGATGGTGCCCATAGCCATGGGGTGTTTCGCATGCCGGGGTACGTGTCCACGCTGAACAGCGGCTGGGTCGATGGGCGGGCCGTGGCCAAGGTCAGTGACCTTGCCGCCGGCTATGTCAGCGTCGATGCCGCTGGCGGATTCGCCCAGCCCGCACTGGCGGCGGCCCGCGACCTGTTGGTGGCCAAGGCGCGCAACGCCGGCATTGCCGTGCTGGCGATCCACAACTCGCACCATTTCGCCGCCTTGTGGCCAGACGTGGAGCCGTTCGCTGAAGAGGGCCTAGTGGCCCTCAGCGTAGTCAACAGCATGACCTGTGTGGTGCCGCATGGGGCCCGCAAGCCTCTGTTCGGCACCAACCCTATCGCCTTTGCAGCACCCTGTGCCGAGCATGACCCGATCGTCTTCGACATGGCCACCAGCGCCATGGCCCACGGCGACGTGCAGATTGCCGCGCGTGCCGGCCAGCCGCTTCCCGAAGGCATGGGTGTCGATGCCAATGGCGAACCAACCACCGAGCCCAAGGCGATTCTCGAGGGCGGTGCCTTGCTGCCATTTGGCGGGCACAAGGGTTCGGCGCTGTCGATGATGGTCGAATTGCTGGCGGCGGCGCTGACAGGCGGGCATTTCTCCTGGGAGTTCGACTGGTCGGAGCACCCTGGGGCGAAAACGCCATGGACCGGGCAACTGATCATCGTCATCGACCCGAGCAAGGCCGAGGGCGAGCGTTTTGCCCAGCGCAGTCGCGATCTGGTGGAGCAGATGCAGGCGGCAGGGTTGACGCGCATGCCGGGTGAACGGCGTTACCGCGAGCGCGAGGTGGCAGACGAGGAGGGGGTGGCGCTGACCGAACAGGAATTGCAAGACCTGAAAGCGTTGCTTGGTTGATCCGGCCTAATCGCCGGCAGGCCAGCTCCCGCAGTGGGAGATTCTCGGGTTTGTGGCAAGGGTAGCCGTAGCATCTTCAACGCCTGTGAGATCGAGCGCCGCCCGCGCGGCGCAATCGCGAGCTGCGCTCGCTCCTACGTTTGTTTCGGGCCAGTAA
>NZ_RHQO01000091.1:0-15897 GCF_003935475.1 Pseudomonas sp. p99-361
GCCCGAAACAAACGTAGGAGCGAGCGCAGCTCGCGATGCGCCGCGCGGGCGGCGCTCGATCTAACAGGCGCTGCATATCTTATGGCAACCACCTGTCAGCCCTGATGCGATCCCTGTGGGGTTCATCCCCGAAATAAACAGCGTGGTAGCACTCACCGCCAATCCGCTTTGTCAGCAAAAAACGCCCGAGCATTCGCCTCCAGGCTCTGCAGATGGTACCCGCCCTCCTGCACAATCAGGCATGGCAAGCGCAATGCGCGGATACGCTCGCCCAACACGGCAAAGCCCTCGGTCGTCACCGCCACCTTGCTCTGGGGGTCCAGCTCATAAATGTCGAAGCCCAGCGACAACACCAACACTTGCGCATCAAAATCCTTCACCGCAGCCAGTGCGATGTCCAGCCGGCTCAGGAAGTCCGCTTCGCTGGCGCCGTGGGGCATCGGCAGGTTGAGGTTGTACCCCTCCCCCTCACCACGGCCGCGCTCGTCCTCGAACCCGGCCACGCCTGGGTAGAAGTTGGTCGGGTCGCCGTGCACCGACACATACAGCACATCGCGCCGGTCGTAGAAGATTTCCTGGATGCCTTGCCCGTGGTGCATGTCGGTGTCGAGCACCGCCACCCGGCTGTAGCGGCCGCGCAAGGCCTGGGCGGCGACGGCAGCATTGTTGATGTAACAGAAGCCACCCGCCGCATCGAACCGTGCATGGTGCCCCGGTGGCCGGCACAGCGCGTAGGCCGCGGGCTCGCCCTCGGCAATGGCCTTGGCGCCAGCTACCGCGCTCTGCGCGGACCAGTAGGCCGAATGCCAGGTACGCTCGCCTACCGGGCAACTGCCATCGGCCAGGTAGCGCGCGGCCTGGGCGAGAATGCCACGCAAGGCGTTGGGCTCACGCACGAAGATATTGGACATGACCTCGTCGCCCCAGTCTTCGGGCACTTCCTTCCAGCGCGTATGGGCTTCTTCGAGGAAGGCCAGGTAGGCCTCGCCATGCACCGCCGCCAGCGGCTGCAGGCCAGCATCCTCTGGCTGGCGGATGTCGAAGCCAAGGTCCTTGGCAGCCTGCAACAGGCGCTGGGCGCGCTCCGGCACCTCTTGGGGGGTGCGCATGGCGCCACGCGAGTAGTAGCTGCGCGGGTGATGCAGCAATTGTTCAGGGTGGAAGTAGCAACGCATCAGGCTTCTCCTGGTTCGACACGGCCGGCGCGGGCCAGCACGGCATTGAGCAATACATCGGCACCCTGGCGGGCGTCGTCGGGCAGCACATCCTCGGCTTCGTTGTGGCTGAGGCCGCCGATGCAGGGAATGAACACCATCGCCGTCGGGCAATAGCGGGCCAACAGGATGGCATCGTGTCCAGCGCCACTGACGATCGACTGCTGCGCATAACCCAGGGCATCCACCGCTTGCTGAACAGCGGCCACACAGTCCACGTCGAACGGCGTGGCCGGGCTGACCCAGTGCCGCTCGATGCGCACCTGCAACCCGCGCTGGCGGGCGATGGCCTGCAGCGACAGGGTCAGGTCGCGTTCCATGGCCTCGATGGTTTCATCGCGGTGGTGGCGCAGGTCCACCGTGAATTGCAACACCCCGGGGATGGTGTTGCGTGACGACTTGGCGATGGTCAGCTCGCCGACAGTGGTCAGCGCCTCGGGGGCATAGTCTGCCGCCAGCCGCTCAAGCGCCTGAATCATCTGCGCCGCGCCGTACAAGGCGTCCTTGCGCAACGGCATCGGCGTGGTGCCGGCATGTGCGGCCATGCCTTCGACGGTCACATCCAGCCAACGAATAGCCTGGCCGCCGCTGACCACACCAATGGCCTTGGCGTTATCTTCAAGGATCGGGCCTTGCTCGATATGCGCTTCAAAATAGGCATCCACCGGCCCGCCCAGCGGCCGCTGGCCAGCGTAACCGGTACGCTGCAACGCGTCGGCGACGCTGATGCCTTGCGCATCGCGTATGGCCAAGGCTTGCTCCAGCGCCAGGGTGCCGGTGAACACGGCCGAACCGAACATCGCCGGGGTAAACCGGGCACCTTCCTCGTTGGTCCACACCGCGAGCTCCAGCGGCTTGCGGGTACTGATGCCCAGCTCGTCGAGGCGGCGCACCACCTCCAGCCCGGCCAGCACGCCATAGACACCGTCGAAACGGCCGCCCTCCGGCTGGGTATCCAGGTGGCTGCCAATCATCACCGGGGCGGCGTCGGGGTCGGTGCCAGGGCGGCGCGCGAACAGGTTGCCGATGGCATCCACGCTCAGCGTCAGGCCCGCTTCGCGGCACCAGTGGCTGAACAGCTCACGGCCAGCCTTGTCTTCGTCGCTGAGGGCCAGGCGGCAGCTGCCACCGCGTGCGGTGGCGCCGATTTCGGCCATGGCCATCAAGCTCGCCCACAGGCGTTCGCCATTGCTTTTCAACATGTGCAGGTACTCCAGAATTAATCGGTTCGCTCAGGCCAGCTCAAGCTGCTGGCTGCGCGCGTACTGGCGCGCCAGGGCAAGCACGCAGGCCAGCGAAAGGGTGGCGATCAGCGTGTAGAACACTGCCATCGGCCACCACTGCCCTGTGAAATGGTGGGCCAGCCAGGTGCCGATCAACGGGGTCAGGCCCCCGGCGATGGCGCCACACACCTGGTAGGCCAGGGATATGGCGGTATAGCGCACACGGGTGTCGAACATGCCGCTGACGTAGCCTGCGATGACCGCGTAGAACGAGGCCATGCAGGCAGCGGCCAAGGCGATGCCGAGCACGATCAAAGGGCCTTGGCCCGAGCTGACCAGGGTGAACATGGGGTAAGGCGAGGCCATGGCCAGCACGGCCACCAAGGCCAGGAAGCGAGTGGCGCCGAGCTTTTCCGACAGCCAGGCAGCCAAGGGCTGCACGCAAAACTGGATGATCGCCACGAAGAACAGGCACTCCAGGATCAGCGAGCGCTCCAGGTGCAGCTGCTGGGTGGTGTAGCTGATCATGAAGGTATTGGTGAAGTAGACCCCGGCAATGCCCAGGGTGTTGGCACCGATGCACAGCAACAGCGGGCGCCAGGCGCTGCGCAGCACCTCGAAGACCGGGGCCTGCTCCTTGCGCCGGGCCGTTTCTGCCTGCTCGCGGCTGGCGATGAACTCGGGCGACTCGTTCACCCCCAGGCGAATGGCCAGGCCGACCAACAGCAGCAAGGCGCTGGCCAGGAACGGCACGCGCCAACCCCAGCTCATCAGGTCTTCTTCCGGAAGGCGGGTGACCGCGCCAAAAGCCAGCAGTGACAGAATCAGGCCCGCCGGGCTGCCGAGTTGGGCGAACGAGGCGAAGAAGTTGCGCCGCCCCTTGGGGGCATGCTCGCCGGCCATCAGCACAGCCCCGCCCCACTCGCCGCCCACCGCAATGCCCTGGACGATGCGCAGCAGCACCAGCAGCACCGGCGCGCTGGCGCCAATTTGCGCATAGGTCGGCAACAGGCCGATGCACACCGTGACGATGCCCATCATCAGCAAGGTGATGACCAGCGATTTCTTGCGGCCGATACGGTCGCCCACATGGCCGAAGACGATTCCGCCTAGCGGCCTGGCGAAAAAGCCCACGGCGAAGGTACCAAACGCTGCCATGGTGCTGAACAGGCTGTCATCGGAGGGGAAGAACAAGGCACCGAACACCAGGGCCGCGGCGGTGGCATAGATGTAAAAGTCGTACCATTCGATCATGGTACCGATGAAAGCGGCGGCAGCGGCACGGCGTGGCTGGGCGCAAGTGGCGGGCTTCATGGGGGCTCCTTTGCTTGTTGTTCTGGCAGGAGTGACGGGAATTCACGGTCGCGCTCTGGCGGCGCTTGGCTTGCGGGCCTCGATGCCTGTGATTTATCGGGCCAGGGCTATGATTAGTCAATTTTCTATTTATTATTCCAACTATTAACCCTGCTTATCATAGAGCCTTGCTATGTCTGACCGCCTGCTCAACGACCGCCTCGACTGGAACCTGCTGCGTACCTTCCGCGTCATTGGCCAGGAACTGTCCATCAGCCGCGCCGCTGCCCGCCTGCATCTCACCCAGCCGGCAGTCAGCCAGGCCTTGAAGCGCCTGGAAGAACAGCTTGGCCGCCAACTCATCGCCCGCCGTGGGCCGCGTTTCGTGCTGACCGAAATGGGCGAACAGCTGTTCCAGCTGGCCGGCGAGGTGTACGGGCAGATGTCGCAGATCGGCAGCCTGCTGGCGCAGCCCACCGACGAACTGGTGGGCAAGGTGCGCTTGCTGATGATCAGCCGCATCGTCAGCGACCGCTTCGACGACTTCCTGGCCGACTTCCATCGCCAGCACCCACGGGTGGACCTGGAAATCGACGTGATGCGCAGCTCCGACATCGTCGCAGCCTTGCAAGAGAAAACCGCCAGCGCAGGCTTGAGCTTGAACCGGCGGGCCCAGCCCAGGCTGGAGCAACGGCTGTTCCTGCGCCAGCGTTACGCGTTTTTCTGTGGCAAGCACCATGCACTGTTCGGCCAGACCGAGGGCGACTTGCAGCGGGAGAACTTCGTCAGCTTCACCAGCGACCAGATTGGCGGCATGTTGTCGCCACTGACTATTTTCCGCGACCAGCAGGGCTTTGCCGGGCGCATCGTGGCCTCGTCACCCAGCCTTGAGGAAGTGCGCCGCCTGGTAATTGCCGGGTTTGGCATCGGCTGCCTGCCCGAGCACGTGGTAGCGCCGGATGTTGCAGCTGGGCTGCTGTGGAAGCTGCACCCGCTGGAGGGCATTGCCGATGTGGATATTCACCTGTTGTGGAACCGGGAGCAGCGCTTCAGCCGGGCCGAACAGGTGTTCATCGAGGGGCTGCAACAGCGCCTTGACTGACCTGCAGCGCCATCACCGGCGCTGCCAAGCGCGCAACGCGCCGGTGGCCCTGGCCGCCTTGTGGTGCAACTTGGATCCGATCAGGGGAAAGGGTATGCTGATATATAGCTAAATGCCATCACCTAGGCCGGCGCGATGCCTGCCTTCAAGGACGAACCCTTTGCCCAGCCACCCTACCCGCCATACCATTGCCCGCCAGTGGCAATTGCTCAAGCTGCTGCCAGGGCGCCACCCGGGCGTGAGCTCCACCCACTTGCAACGTGCCCTGAGCAGCGTGGGCCACACCACCAGCAAGCGTACCGTAGAGCGCGACCTGGTCGAACTGGCCGCCCTGTTCCCGCTGCAATGCAACAGCAAGGGCATGCCCTATGGCTGGTACTGGCAACCGGGCCTGAGCCTGGAGCAAGCGCACCAGTTGCAACCCGACGTGCTATGCCCGGCGGCCCAGGTGGAGCTGCGCGCCTGGGTCGATGACGCCCTTGCCCGGCGCCTGGAGCAGGCGCCGCTGTCGGCCGACATGCAACTGACCGCGCAAGCCGACGGTGGCGCTGTGCTGGTGGCCACGGTAGACGACAACCGAGCGCTGATGAGCTGGCTGCTGTCCCAGGCCGGCGCTATCCGCGTGCAGGCCCCCAAGGCGCTGCGCCTGGCCCTGCTGGCGCAATTGCGCCAGAGCCTGGCCCTGCACGAAGCGGGTGGTTGAAACCGTTGGCGGGCGCTACTGGCGCAGCCGCTCCAGCGCCTGCAGCACGAACGCGGTAGCGCGCTCCACCTGCCCTTCCCGGCAGGCGATACCCAACTGCCGCCACAGCCCGGGCCGCAGCGGCCGGTGGGCAATGCGCTGATCAAGCTCGGCGGCCTCCCCCTCCTGCGGCAGCAATGTCGCGCCATACCCGGCACCGACCAGCTTCTTGATGGCATCGTTGTAGTTCAGCTCGATACGCGGCTCGGGGTGCAACCCCGCCGCCGCAAACCACTCGTTAGTCACCCGCGACAGCTGGGTACTGCTGTCATTCAGGATCAACGCCCGTTGCGCCAGCCAGGCCGGCGTGACCTTGGCCGGAGGCTGCCAGTCGGCCGGCACGTAGGCCAGGATCGGGTCGCGCCGCCAGGGTGTTACGGCCAGCCCCTTGACCGCCACCTGCGGCAACGCCACCAGCGCGACATCCAGGGTGCCCTCGCGCAAACGCGCCAGCGACGCTTGCGAAGTGAGCACCTGCACTTGCACATCGATCCCCGGATGCTCCACCCGCAAGGCGGCCAACGCCTGTGGCAGCAGGTGGGCGATGGCCCCGGTCGAGGCCCCCAGGCGTACCCGGCCGCTAAGGCCCTGCACCTGGCGGCGAACTTCGTCCAACGCCAGGTCCGCGTCGGCCAGCAAGCGGCGGGCGCGGGCCAGCAGCGTTTCACCGATGGCCGTGGCCCGTACCTGGCCGCGGGTACGGTTGAGCAACGGGGCGCCGACGCGCGCCTCCAGCTCGGCCACGTGCAGGCTGATGGTGGGCGGCGCCAGGTTGAGCTGGCGAGCCGCCTCGGCAAATGAACCCAGGTCACTGATAACCACCAGCGTACGCAGGCGGTCGAGGCTGATTTCGCGCATGGTCGCTGCGGCTTCCTCACAAAACAAAGACTGACGGCTGAATGCCAAGGCAGCTTTCAGGGGCAGGTTCACCGCCAAAAGGCCAGCACATCGTTCAGAGAATCTGAATGCGGTGGTCATGATATTCAAATTTTCTTTATCAACGCCACCCGCGAACATAGGCCATCCCCTCCCCAACCCGGACCCCGACCATGCATACCCCTGTTGTCTTCATCGACGGCGACCAAGGCACCACCGGCCTGCAGATCCACGCTCGCCTGCAAGGCCGCAGCGACTTGCGCCTGCTGACCCTGCCCGAAGCCGAACGCAAAGACCCTCAACGGCGTGGCGAGGCGATCAACAGCGCCGACATCGCCCTGCTGTGCCTGCCCGATGCCGCCGCGCGCGAAGCGGTGGCCGCCATCCACAACCCGCAGGTGCGGGTGATCGATGCCAGCTCGGCACACCGCACCAGCCCAGGCTGGGTGTATGGCCTGCCCGAACTGGACCCGCAACAAGCCGAACGCATTGCCCAAAGCAAGCGCGTCAGCAACCCCGGCTGCTACCCCACGGGCGCCATCGCGTTGCTGCGCCCGCTGGTCAAGGCCGGCCTGCTGCCTGCCGATTACCCGCTGAACATCCACGCCATTTCCGGCTACTCCGGCGGCGGCCGCGCGGCGGTAGAACGGCATGAGCAGCCCGCTGCCGACAAAGCTCCGGCCTTGCAGCTGTACGGCCTGGACCTGGCGCACAAGCATGTGCCCGAGATCCAGCAGCACGCCGGGCTCTCGGCACGGCCCCTGTTCATGCCTGGCTACGGCGCCTACCGCCAGGGCATCGTGCTGAGCATCCCGCTGCAATTGCGCCTGCTGCCCGGGCAGGTCAGCGCCGAACAGCTGCAAGCCTGCCTGGAACAGCATTACCAGGGAGCCCGCCATGTTCAGGTAATGCCCCTGCACCAACAAGGTGGCGCGGCCAACCTCGACCCTGAAGCCCTGAACGACAGCAACGACCTGCGCCTGGCGCTGTACGCCAACCCTGAACACGGCCAGGTGCTGCTCACCGCCATCTTCGACAACCTGGGCAAAGGCGCGTCGGGCGCGGCGGTGCAAAACCTGGACTTGATGCTCGGCGCACTACAGGCACGCGGCTGATGGGTCAAAACCGGTTAGACTGTACAGCCCGCGCCCTCCCGGTGCGGGCTGTACAATCCAACCGCCGGAGCCTGCCCCCCGATGTTCATCCTGAGCCGCCTTGACAGCGTGCCGCCCGAGTCTTTCCAGAACCAGATCCGCGAGCTGGTGATTCACAACGTCGGTGAATTGAGCAGTGTCGCGATCAGTGCAGACAACCCGCTGTACCCGCTGTACCAGTACGGCGTCGGCATGGAGGTGCACCAGTACCTGCAAGCCCTGGACGGCACTCGCGGCCTGGCCGTGGCACTGACCCTGGCACTGGATGCCGAAGCGCCTGACCAGTTGCTGGGCTTTGCCTTGTCGCTACCCGCCGAGGACGATGAGCAGGCCTGTGCCCTGGCATTCATGGCCGTACGCGCCAGCCATCGCCGCCAGGGCATCGCCCGGGCGCTGCTGGGCGACCTGCAGGCGCGCCATGCCTGCGTCGAGCTGAACGCCTTCGCCAACCAGGTACCGTGGTTCGAAGCCATGGGTATGCAGGTGGTGGCCGCCAATGGTCCGCAGGTGCTGATGAGCAGCACCGGCCAGGCCAGCGGGGCACTGATCGGCCGCCTGGACATCGCTCCCATCTACCAGACCGCCGAGGTGCTGCAGATTCATACCTACCTGCTCAACCAGCAAGGCGAGGATGCGATGATCGAAGCGGAGCAGATGCGCGACGAGCGGCTGGACGCGCTGACCGCACAGGCGCAGGAGTGTGTGCGCCAGCGCCAGCACGTGCACTGATCGCACCGTCAAGCACAACGCTCAGGGCCGCACCGCTCAAGCTCGGCGCGGCCCGGCGGCTCAGCCATGCACCCAGCGCCGGTGCAGCCCGCGCGCCAGGGCATCGAGCAGAAAGCCCAGCACACCGATCAACAGCACCATGGCCATCAGCTCGGAGTACGCCAGGCGGTCGCGGGTATCGAGAATGAAATAGCCCAGCCCTGCACTGACGCCCAGCATTTCGCAGGGCACCAGCACGATCCACAGGATCCCGATGGCCAGGCGCACGCCCGTCAGCACATGGCCAATCACCCCCGGCACGATCACCTTGCACAAGGTTTCCCAGCGCGTGGCACTCAGGCTGCGGCTCAACTGCAGCCAGCGCGGGTCCAGTTGCCGCACCCCGGCGGCGGTGTTGAGCAGGATCGGCCACAACGCGGCGAACGCCAGCAAAAAGTAGATCGGCTGGTCACCCACGCCCATCAGCATCACCACCACCGGCATCCACGACAACGGCGAGATCATGCGCAGGAACTGGAATGCCGGCGTGGTCGCCGCCTCCAGGTGCCGGTAGCTACCTACCAGCAACCCCAACGGCACACCGATCAGCAACGCCAGCAACAAACCCACCAGGATGCGCTTGAGGCTGACCCAGATATGCCCGTAGACCTCGCCCTGCCCCAGCAGCTCGAGCAGGCTGGCCAACGTGGCCTGCGGTGCAAACCGGGCCGACAGGCCATCGGCCTGGCCGAACACGGCGACCCCGGCCCACCACAGTGCCAGCAAGCCCAGCAACCCGGCCAGGCCAAGCCCGGCATGTACTACGTGCGTACGCATCAGACGGCGAACTCCTCGCTGCGCTCGTAGTTGTCGGCTATGCCGAACACCGAGGGCCCGCCCACGGCGGCAATGGCGTTACGCACGAAACGGTCATCCACCAGGTCGCGGGCAGTCTGCGCCGGGTCCAGGCCGGCGAGGAACGCGTGGTCACCTTCGATCAGGGTGTGCTGCAAGCGCTTGACCAGTGCTTCGGTGTAGCTCGGGAACGGGTAAGGCTGGAAATCGATGCGCTTTTCGTCCCACTGCTGGTGGCGAATAGCGCCGCTGGCGATGTAGCCGGCACGGTCCTCGGCCGCCGGGGCAAGGACCTTGGCCAGCACCGCCGGGTCATGGGGCGTGTACTTGTTGGCGCCAGCACGCGACAGCAAGGCTGCTGCTTCAGCGCGGTGGTCGCGGGTCCAGTGCTGGGCCTTGACGATGGCATTGACCACCTTCTGCGACCACTCGGGGCGGTTGTCGAGGTCGTGTTCGTGCATGAACACCACGCAGCAGGCATGGTTGCGCCAGACATCGCCCGTGAAGCGCTGCACGCGGCCAACCTTGAGGTTCTCGGCCAGGGCGTTGAACGGCTCGGCGACGATGTAACCGGCTATGCGCTTACTGGCCAGGGCCGGTGGCATGTCGGAGGGCGGCAACACCAGCAGGTTCACTTCATTGTCTGCCAACGCCGCACTGGCCGGCTTCGACACCGGTGTCAGGCCGTTATCGTTGAGCATCTGCTGCAGCACGACGTTATGGATCGAGTACCAGAAAGGTATGGCCACGGTCTTGCCACCCAGTTGCTTCATGTCGCTGATGTCGGGGGCGACGGTCAGGCCCGAACCGCCCACGTGGTTCCACGCCACCACCTTGGCCGGCACCTTGCTGGCATAGCGCGCCCACACGGTCATCGGCGACAGCAGGTGAATCACGTTCACCTGGCCAGAGATGAACGCCTCGATCACCTGTGCCCAACTGCGCAGCAATACCGGGCGTTCGGCCTTGATACCCTCGGCTTCGAACAGGCCGTTGTTGTGCGCCACCAGCAAGGGCGTGGCGTCGGTGATCGGCAGGTAACCGATACGTACCGGCGCGTCCGGTTCGGCAGCGGCGCGGGCCTGCAGGCTCGACAGCAACGGCAGTGCACCGGCGGCGGTGAGCATGGCGCCCAGCTTGAGAAAATCACGTCGTGAAGACGAGGAACAGCAGTCATCCATGCACATGGGCAGCCTCCGAGGCCTGTGGGGTTGGGGTGGGTTCGACCGTGCGGCTTGCTCGCCGGAGCGTCTTGAGGATTTCGATGCGCAGGGCGCCCAGTTCTTCTACCCGCTGCGTGCGCGGCTGCGGCAGGCCGATGTGCCACTGGCCGAGGATGTGCGCTGGATGGTCGCCCAGCAGCAGCACACGGTCGGACAGCAACAGGGCTTCGTCGATATCGTGGGTGATCAGCACCGCTGCCGTGTTGTGGGTGGCGATCAATTGCAGCAGCAATTGCTGCATGTCGGCACGGGTGACTTCATCCAGTGCGCCGAACGGTTCGTCGAGCAACAGCACTTCGGGCTGCCGTGCCAGGCAACGGGCCAGCGCGGTCCGCTGGGCCATGCCGCCAGAGAGCTGCGCCGGGTAATGGCTGCGGGCGTGGCCCAGGCCCACGGCGGCGATAGCGTGGTCGATACGTGCACAGCGGTCGGCAGCCGCCAGCTTGGGCTGGCGGGCGAAGTCCAGGCCGAAGGCGACGTTTTTCTCCAGGCTCAGCCAAGGCAGCAGGCTGGGGTCCTGGAAGGCTACCGCCAGGCGCGGGTGTGGGCCCTGCAGCGGCTGGCCATGCAGCCGCACGCTGCCACCACCCGGCTGCTGCAGGCCGGCCAATACCCGCAACAGGCTGGACTTGCCAACGCCGCTGGGGCCCAGAATGCTCACCACCTCGCCGCGCCCCAGCTGCAGGTCGAACTGCGCCAGCACTTGCTGCCAGCCGCCCTCGCCCGGGTAGCCCAGGCTGATGTCACGGGCTTCGAGCAACATTGCACTCATGCCCCGCCTGCCTGGCGGTGCAGCTCGGCCCGCAGCTGCACCAGGCTGGGCGTGACGATCGGCACGAACGCCGATTCGCGCCAGCGGCGGGCAAAACCTTCGCCATACTCGCTGAGGTAGGCTTTGCCACCACTGGCCTGCAATTCCAGTTGCACCGCGTCGGCGGCGCTTTCGGCCAGGGTGATGCGCAGCTTGAACAAGGCCGCCGGTTGTTGCAGGAAGCGGCCATCGAACAAACCTTGCTTGAGTTCGCTGACGGTATTCTCCAGGCGCTCGCTGAGCACCTGGCGGGCTTCGTCCAGGAATGAGGCACGCCCCTGCAGGTGGGCCTGCACTTCGTCCAGTGCCCGGCGCGCCAGGCCAATGGCCATGCCGCACTGCAACCCCAGGAAGGCAGGGCGTACCTGCGGCAGGAACGCGCGGGCATTGTCGTGCAGCAACCAGTCACGTGCCAGCGGCACCTGGTGGAAGGCCAAGGCAGCGGTGTTGCTCGACTGCAAGCCCATCAGTTGCAAGTCGTCGGAACGTTGCAGGCCCTGGGCATCCGAAGGAATGGCCAGTACGAACGGAGCACCGCCCGCGTCGTCCTCGATGGCCGCCGCTACCACGAACCCACTCTTGCGCAGGTTGGTCACCCAGTGCAGGCGGCCCTCCAGGTGCCAGCCATCGCCCGCCGGGCGGCCGCGCACTTGCAGGGCTTCGATGCCAGAGAGGAACTTCATGGCATTGGACAGGCCGGTGGCACCGGCCAGCTCGCCGGCCAGCAGCTGTGGCAGCAAGCGCGCGCGCAGCGGCTGGTTGGGGCTTTGCAACAGGTACTCGATAAAGGCGCGCTGGCCCCAACACACGAAAGCGGCAGCCAGCGAGCGGCTGGCAATGGCAGCGATGGCCTCGACGGCGTCGGTCACCTGCCCACCCGTACCGCCCAGGGCCGAGTCGACGCCCACGCGCAGCAGTTGCGATTCGGCAATTTGCGCCAGCACGTGCTGCGGCTCGCACAGGCCCCGATCTATGGCCTCGGCATTGGCATCCAGCCACTGTCGAAATGCACAATCCTGCATGGTCTTGCTCCTTTGAGAACGCCGGGCCGCCTGGCGGCCCCTTTGCGGCACATGGCCGCTCCTACAACTACCGCTGTACCGCCGCTAGCAGGGGCAGATCATGCAGTGGGCTGCCAGCGGTACTTGCCAAGCTCGTCATTGAGCGGCGTTTGGGCGAACACATTAGCAAAGTTGCACAGGGTTGCGAGGCTCACGCCAAGAATCACTTCCAGCGCATTGCCTTCGCTGAAGCCGGCATCCCGGAATGCCTGGTAGGTGGCCTGGCTGACATTGCCGCGGGTCGCGATCACTTCGCGGGCGAAGGCGGCCAGGGCTTCGTAACGGGCATTGGGCAGCTCGCCGCGGGCCCGCAGGGCATCGACCACCTCCTGCGGCAGCTTGGCCTTGTTCAACGCCACGGCGGTGTGCCCCGCCACACAGAAATCACAGCCATGTTGGGTGGCGGCAATCAGTTGCACCACTTCGCGGTCGGCCAGGCTCAGGTCGGACTTGCCATTCAATGCCGAAACGGTCACGTAGGTTTCCAGTGCCGCTGGCGCGTTGGCCAGCACGCCGAGCAGGTTGGGGATGAAGCCCGAATTCTTCTGCGCGTTCTCAAGGAACGGGCGCGCTGCTTCCGGGGCGCTTTCCAGGGTGTGTAAGGTAATGCGCGAGGACATGGAGTGGTCTCCCTGATGGATGTCACTACAGTCTGGTGGTTATAAGAAGTACCCTCCATATTCATCAGTCGCCTTTCCTTGCTCCTGAGTCTTTGCATTAGATGATTTCGTCCGCCGCGCTCGTCGATTGGTTATTAGAAGGCCTGGAGCTGGATGCCAGCCTGTTTCATGTCGGCCGCTACTGTGGCGGCTGGCACGCCAGCACCCAGGGTATGGGCCGTGCCAGCTTCCACTTGGTGGTGCAGGGCGATTGCTGGCTGCACCTCGACGGCCAGGCGCAGCCGGTGTGCCTGAGAAAAGGCGACGCCGTGTTCCTGTTGCGCGACCTGGGTTATCGCCTGTCCAGCGACCAGGACGCGGCAGGCGCCTGTGCGCAACCGCGTCAAACCATGCAGGCGCTGGACGGCGACGCCAGCGATGGGGTCGGCCTGGTCTGTGGCTTCTTCCGTTTCCAGTCGGGTTTGTCTTCGCTGATTGTCGAGGGCCTGGCCGACTGGATCCTGCTGCGTGCCGAAGACCCCGCCGGGAGCGCGGCGGGGGCGTTGTTCGGGCTTATCCTGGACGAATGCCAACGCCAAACCGGGCCTTCGCAAACCTTTCTGGAGCGCCTGACGCACTTGCTCTTTCTGTATGCACTGCGCCAGCAAGTGCATGCCGGGCAGCCCCTGGGCGGGCTGATCGCGCTTGCTCGGCAGCCGGCGTTCGCCGGGTTGCTCGAGCAACTGATCGAGCAACCCGGCCAAGCCTGGACACTGGAGAGCATGGCGGCCTGCACCGGGTTGTCGCGCTCGGCTTTCTTCAAACGCTTCAGCGAGCTGGCCGGGCAGTCGCCAGGCCAAGTGCTGCTGGCGTTGCGCATGCGCCATGCTTGCCGGTTGCTGCAGGCGGGCAACACGGTGGAGCAAGTGGGTGCACAGGTGGGGTACCAATCGGTGGCCGCTTTTACCCGGGCCTTCGCCAAGGCAGTGGGCATACAGCCAGGGGCCTACCGGCGGGGCCACGAAGGGCGTTAAGCGGCTCTACTGCGCCGCAAGCCGGCTTGCGAGGCGCCACGTTGAAGCTGATTTCCCGGATAAAACCGACAATTTTCCTTGGGTTTATCTGCAGATCCCGTAACTTGAATGCCTGTTCAAGAATGATGGCCATATGGCATCATCACATCCAAAAACAGTAAAGAGGGTGAGACCTACAACCGACTTTGCGGTGCATCCCGAGCCTGGCGCCACTGCGTTTACACCGGTAGCCGCCTGCATTCTCGAGGCCTGCACGCCACCATCAAGGAGTACTTCATGCAGTTAAGGAATTTGAAGATCGGCATTCGCGCAGCAAGCGCATTCACCCTGCTGGGCATTCTGGTGCTGGTGATGGGCCTGATCGCACTTTACGAAACCCGGCAGATGGACACCGCCACAGACGAGATCCGCATCACCTGGATACCTGCCGTGGTGGCCCTCAGCGAAATCAGCACCGACCTCGGTCGCGCCCGGGCCGTCACCCTGCGTGCGACACTCAGCAACGATACCGGCGAACACGCCCGCGACCTTGAGATGCTACAAGGCATCAACCAACGCCTGACAACCAGCCTGAAAAACTACGACAGTACCATCGTCGAGGCCGACGATCGCGCCCTGTTCAATGCCTTCATGGCGGCTTACCAGCAGTATGCGGGCCTGCAGGCCAAGGTGCTGCAAGACGTCACAGCCAACCGCATTGCCGAAGCCGAGCAGCAAGTCAGCGGGCCATTGAGCCAGTATGCCGACAACATGATGCATGCCATGGCCGCCTTGATCGACTACAACGGCAAGGGCGCCGAGCAAGCCTCGCAGCGCAGCAGCGATGTGGCTGACGAAGCGTTCAAGGCGCTGATAGGCGCGCTGTTGGTGATTGTGCTGGCGCTTGCCGCCATCGCCACCCTGCTCACCCGCAGTATCGTGCGGCCGCTGGCCGAGGCCGTGGCCGTGGCTGAACGCGTGGCCACCGGCGACCTGACTCGCGAAATCCAGGTGGTGGGCCGCGACGAGCCGGCGTTGCTGCTGCGCGCGTTGAGCCGCATGCAGAGCAGCCTGCGCGACACCATTCGGCAGATAGCCGCCTCGTCCGACCAACTGGCCTCGGCATCCGAAGAGCTGCACACCGTCACCGAAGACACCAGCCGCGGCTTGCACCAGCAAAGTGCCGAAATCGACCAGGCGGCCACGGCCGTGAACCAGATGACCGCGGCGGTCGAAGAAGTGGCCAACAATGCGGTGAGCACCGCAGACGCCTCCAGAGGTGCCGACCAGACTACCCGCGATGGCCGCGACCGGGTCAACCAGGCGCTGGCTTCCATCCAGCACCTCGTGGCAGACGTGACCGGCACTTCCAGCGAAATCGAACAGCTGGCCAGCAATGCCAACGAGATCAGCCGGGTGCTGGATGTGATCGGTGCAATTGCCGGGCAGACCAACCTGCTGGCGCTCAACGCCGCCATCGAAGCCGCCCGCGCCGGTGAGGCAGGCCGTGGCTTTGCGGTGGTGGCGGACGAAGTTCGTGCCCTCGCCCACCGTACCCAGCAGTCGACGGCAGAAATCGAGCAGATGATTGCCGGGATCCAGAACGGCACCGAGCGCGCGGTGAGCGCGATGCACAGCAGCCAAGGGCGTGCCACGGGTACGCTGGAAGTGGCCGAGGGCGCCGGGCAGGCGCTGGAGGTGATTGCCGAAGCGATGGCCTCGATCAACCAGCGTAACCTGGTGATAGCCAGTGCCTCGGAACAACAGGCGCAGGTGGCCCGTGAGGTGGACCGCAACCTGGTGAATATCCGTGACCTGGCCATGCAGACCTCGGCGGGGGCCAACCAGACCAGTGCGGCAGCGCAGGACCTGTCGCGCCTTGCCGTGGACCTGAATGGCATGGTGGCACAGTTCAAGGTCTGATCTGAGATAGCCGGGGCTGCATCGCGGCCCATCGCAGGCAAGCCAGCTCCCACAGGGATCGCCTTAGGGCTGACAGGTGTTTGCCACAAGGTATGGCAGC
>NZ_RHQO01000092.1:0-15873 GCF_003935475.1 Pseudomonas sp. p99-361
GCGGGCGGCGCTCGATCTCACAGGCGCTGAAGATGCTCCGGCTACCCTTGCCAGGAACCATAGAATCTCCCACAGGTTCTATGCAAGGCTCAGGCTCCAGGAGGTCCCTGTGGGAGCTGGCTTGCCGGCGATAGGGCCAGCCCAGGCACTACACCTTTGAGCCTTCATGAAACTTGTTTCATGCCCGTTTTATTTACTTAGGCTGCTAACAAACTCTATAAAGAAGGTGTGCGACAGAGTGTCGCAGCCCTCTCAAGAAGTGGAGTTTAACGATGACAGTCCAAGTAACCGAACGCGACGAATCGAAAATGTCCCACGAAGGCGTGGCCGCTGGTGTACGCATCTGGGATGTGCACCAGCAAGGTCAACTGGTCGGCATGTTCCACAATGAACACGAGGCCCACCAGTACCGGGCAGAGCTCGAGAACCTGGAAAAGCAGCGCACTACGCAATGACCCCATTCGTCATGAAAAACCCCGCCGAAGCGGGGTTTTTCGTTTTTACCACATCAGATCGTCAGGGATCTTGTAGGCCGCGTACGGGTCATCTTCGTCCGCTTCCTCAACATGGGTGTTCAGCAACAGGATACGGCTGGGGTCGCGTTCCTGGATCTTCACCGCTGCTTCGCGCGGGATCACCTCGTAACCGCCGGCATGGGCCACCACCGCCAACGCACCGTTGCTCAGCTTGGTACGCATCAGCGCGTTGACGGCGATACGCTTGACCTTCTTGTCGTCAACGAAGTTGTAATAGTCCTCTGTGCTCAGCTTGGGCAGGCGCGTGGCTTCGATCAGTTGCTTGATCTGTGCGGCACGGGCCTTCTGCTCCGCCTTTTCCTGCTGCTGGCGGTTCAGCTCCTGGTCGCGCTTGACCTTTTCGGCCATGGCTTCCTTGGCCAGACGCTGCTGGCTGTCGTCGACGTCGACCTGGCCTTTGTGCTCCATGCGCTTCTGTTTCTTTTCAGCTTTGTTGGTCTGCGAGACCTGTTTCTGGTTGACCAGACCGGCTTTGAGCAATTGGTCGCGAAGGGAAAGGCTCATGAATGTTCACTCACTTATGCAACAGCTCAGCCGCAGCTGGGCAGGTTCTTTTCCTGACGCTTGGCTTCGCCCCACAGGGCGTCCAGCTCGTCAAGGTTACACGCTTCAATAGGGCGACCGCTGTCGCGCAATGCCTGTTCGATAAAGCGGAAACGCCGCTCGAACTTGCGATTGGCGCGGCGCAGGGCATGTTCCGGATCTTGCTTGAGGTGGCGCGCCAGGTTCACGGCCGCGAACAGCAGGTCACCGACCTCATCTTCGAGCGCATCGGCATCGCCATCGGCCATGGCCTGTAGCACTTCGTCCAGTTCTTCACGGACCTTGTCCAGCACCGGCAGCGCTGCAGGCCAGTCGAAGCCGACCGTGGCCGCACGCTTTTGCAGTTTGGCCGCCCGCGACAGCGCCGGCAAGGTCGTGGGTACGTCGTCGAGCAGGGACAACTGCTCAGGCAGGCTTTTTTCCGCCCGTTCCTGGGCCTTGATTTCTTCCCAGCGCGACTTGACCTGGGCCTCGCTCAAGCGGGGGGTGTCCAGCGGCGCATACAGCTCACCCGTGGGGAACACATGCGGGTGGCGCCGAATGAGCTTGCGGGTGATGCTGTCGACCACGCCATCGAACTCGAAACGCCCCTCCTCCCTGGCCAGCTGGCTGTAGTAGACCACCTGGAACAGCAAGTCGCCCAGCTCACCCTGCAGGTGCTCGAAGTCACCGCGCTCGATGGTGTCGGCGACTTCGTAGGCCTCTTCGAGGGTATGCGGGACGATGCTCGCGTAGTTCTGCTGCAGGTCCCATGGGCAACCGTACTGCGGGTCGCGCAGGCGGGCCATGAGGTGCAGCAGGTCTTCGAGGGTGTAGGTCATTCAGGCAGGTCCTTCGATGGTGGCTTCTTCGCGGGCTTGCCCGCTGCCACAGGATGGATGCAAGTTTCGAAAACTGCACCGTACCTGTGGGAGCGGGCAAGCCCGCGAAGCAGGCGCCGCGGTCTCAAGGGGTACGGTTACGCCGCGTCTCGATGATGTTCGGCAACTGCGAGATGCGCCCCAACAACCGCCCCAGCGCGTCCAGGCCTGGAATTTCGATGGTCAGCGACATCAGCGCGGTGTTGTCTTCCTTGTTCGAGCGGGTGTTCACCGCCAGCACGTTGATCTTCTCGTTCAGTAGCACCTGCGACACATCGCGCAGCAACCCCGGGCGGTCGTAGGCACGGATGACGATGTCGACCGGGTAGGTCTGCACCGGTATCGGCCCCCAGCTCACCTGGATCATGCGCTCCGGTTCCTTGCCTGCCAGTTGCAGCACCGAGGCGCAATCCTGGCGGTGAATGCTCACGCCACGGCCTTGCGTGATGTAACCGACGATGGCATCGCCCGGCAGTGGCTGGCAGCAGCCGGCCATCTGCGTCAGCAGGTTGCCAACCCCCTGGATCTGGATGTCGCCACGCTTGCCGGAACGCGGCCCGGCAGGCTTGCGCGGCACCAGTTCGATCTGCTCGATGCGCTCGGGCTCCAGCAACTGCTGGGCAGCGTTGACCAGGTGCGCCAGGCGCAGGTCGCCAGCACCGAGCGAAGCGAACATGTCTTCGGCGGTCTTGACGTTGGTTTTCTCAGCCAGGCGCTCGAAGTCCACCTGCGGCAGGCCCAGGCGGCTGAGCTCCCGTTCGAGCAAGGTCTTGCCGGCCGCCACGTTCTGGTCGCGCGCCTGCAGCTTGAACCAGTGCACGATCTTGGCCCGGGCCCGCGACGTGGTGACATAGCCCAGGTTGGAGTTCAACCAGTCACGGCTCGGGTTGCCGTGCTTGCTGGTGATGATCTCGACCTGTTCGCCCGTCTGCAGGCTGTAGTTCAGCGGCACGATCCGGCCGTTGATCTTGGCGCCGCGGCAGTTGTGGCCGATTTCGGTGTGCACGCGGTAGGCGAAGTCCAGCGGTGTCGCACCCTTGGGCAGGTCGATGGCATGCCCGTCCGGGGTAAACACATAAACCCGGTCCGGCTCGATGTCGACCCGCAGTTGCTCGGCCAGGCCACCGATGTCGCCCAGCTCTTCGTGCCATTCCAGCACCTGGCGCAGCCAGGAGATCTTTTCTTCGTAGTGGTTGGAGCTTGGCTTGACGTCGGTGCCTTTGTAGCGCCAGTGAGCGCACACGCCAAGCTCGGCTTCCTCGTGCATGCCGTGGGTACGGATCTGCACTTCCAGCACCTTGCCCTCAGGCCCGATTACCGCCGTGTGCAACGAGCGATAGCCGTTCTCCTTGGGGTTGGCGATGTAGTCGTCGAACTCTTTGGGGATGTGCCGCCACAAGGTGTGGACGATGCCCAATGCGGTATAGCAGTCGCGAATTTCCGGCACCAGCACACGCACTGCGCGCACATCGTAGATCTGGCTGAATTCCAGGCCTTTGCGCTTCATCTTGCGCCAGATCGAATAAATGTGTTTTGCCCGGCCGCTGATGTCGGCTTTCACCCCGGTGGCCAGCAGTTCGTTCTGCAACTGGTTCATCACGTCGCTGATGAACCGCTCGCGGTCCAGCCGGCGCTCGTGCAGCAACTTGGCGATCTGTTTGTACTGCTCGGGCTCCAGGTAGCGGAAGGACAAGTCCTCCAGCTCCCACTTGATATGGCCGATACCCAGGCGGTGCGCCAACGGCGCATAGATGTCGAACACCTCACGCGCGACGCGCAGGCGTTTCTCATCGTCGGCCGCCTTGACCGCACGGATGGCGCAGGTCCGCTCGGCCAGCTTGATCAGCGCCACGCGTACGTCGTCGACCATGGCCACCAGCATCTTGCGCAGGTTTTCGACCTGCGCCTGCGAGCCCAATACCAGCGACTGCCGCGGGCTGAGGCTGGCGCTGATGGCGGCCATGCGCAGCACGCCGTCGATCAGCTTCGAGACCACCGGCCCAAAGCGCTGGCTGACCTCGGCCAGCGTGACCTTCCCCTCGCGCACCGAACGGTAGATGACCGCGGCCACCAGCGAATCCTGGTCGAGCTTGAGGTCGGCGAGGATTTCGGCAATTTCCAGCCCTGCCTGAAAGCTGGACGTGCCGTCCGCCCAGGAATGCTTGGCGGGGTTGCCCTTTTTTTCGACCTCGTGAGCAAACTCGCAGGCTTCTTTCAGCGCTGCGCGATCCAGTGCCGAATCGACACTTACCACATGATCCAGCCATGCATCGAGATTGATACTGCCGTCCGTGTTGACCGGCTGGTGCACTCTCACCTGTACCATCTTGTTTTACCTTTCCATACAGCGCTGCACTCACGGCGGCGCTGGCGATCACCGTACAGCCACCCTTCCGTGGCGGCCGCACCAAGGGGCCAGTCAGCTAGCCCGCTTCGAATAACGCCATGGCCTCGACATGCGCCGTTTGAGGAAACATGTCGAGAATCCCGGCCCGTGTTAACCGGTACCCCTGGCCGGCCAGCACCTGGGCGTCTCGCGCCAGTGTGGCCGGGTTGCACGATACATAGACCAGCCTGCTGGCCTTGAGGCGGGCGATGCCTTGCACCACCTCGTAAGCACCGTCGCGCGGTGGGTCCAAGAGTACCGCAGAAAAGCCCTCGGCGGCCCATCCGGTGCCGGCCAATGGCTGCGATAAATCGGCCTGAAAAAACCGTGCGTTATGCACATTGTTGTTTCTGGCATTGGCCGCGGCCCGATCGACCATGGCTTGCACACCTTCCACTGCCACCACTTCACGCGCCTGGCGTGCCAGCGGCAGGGCGAAGTTGCCCAGGCCGCAGAACAGGTCGAGCACCCGCTCATCGGCCTGCGGCGCAAGCCAGGCCAGCGCCTGCTCGATCATCGCCGTATTGACCTGGGCGTTGACCTGCACGAAGTCGCCAGGGCGCCAGGCCAGCTCAAGCTGCCACGGCGCCAGGGCAAAGCCCAATGGCGCCGCAGGTCCGACGGGCGCCGGTTCACCTTCGCCTTGCAGCCATAACTGCGCGTTGGCCTGCTCGCAGAACGCCTGCAACCGGGCCAGGTCCTGCGCCGGCAATGGCGCCACATGGCGCACCAGCAGCGCTTGCGCAGAGCCGCTGAACAGCTCCACATGGCCCAGGGCCTGCGGTTTTTCCAGCGAACGCAGCACGGTCGGCAGGTGGCGCAGAATCGACTGCAAGGGCTGTACCAGCACCGGGCAATCGTCGATGGCGATGATGTCCTGGCTGGCTTCGGCACGGAAGCCGACGTGCAGCTCACGCGCCTTGACGTCCCAGCGCACCGCCACGCGAGCACGGCGCCGGTAGCCGAACGCTGGCCCGCTGAGCGGTGGCGCCCAGGCGTCGGGCTGCACACCGGCCACCCGTTGCAGTTGTTCGGCCAAGGTCCGCTGCTTCAGCGCCAGTTGCGCCTCGTGCGGCAGGTGCTGCAGGGTGCAGCCACCACAGCGGCTGTAATGGCGACAGGGCGCTTCACGGCGCTCGGGGCTGGCCTGCAGCACACGCTCCAGGCGGGCCTCGACCACCTTGCCGCGCGCATTGAGCACCCGCGCTTCCACGGCCTCACCGGCCAGGGCGCCACTGACGAACCAGGTACGCCCTTCATGGAAGGCAATGCCACGGCCGTCGCCGGCCAGGCGCTCGATGTCCAGGCGCTGCTTCTTGCCCACGGGGACCTGGGGGCTGCGGCTACCGCCGGCCGGCTGGAAGCGCAGGCCGCTGTTGGTTTTTTTCTTGGTCATTTAGCTGGGATCGAACAGGCCGGTGGACAGGTAACGGTCACCGCGGTCGCAAATGATCGCCACCATTACTGCATGCTCCACCTCACGCGACAGGCGCAGCATGGCGGCAACCGCACCACCGGAAGACACGCCGCAGAAAATGCCCTCTTCGCGGGCAAGGCGGCGGGTGGTGTCTTCGGCTTCCTGCTGCGACATGTCGACCACGCGGTCTACGCGCGTGGCGTCGAAGATCTTCGGCAGGTACTCCTGCGGCCAACGGCGGATACCCGGGATGGCCGAACCTTCCATCGGTTGCAGGCCGATGATCTGCACCGCCGGGTTTTGCTCCTTGAGGTACTGCGAGCAGCCCATGATGGTGCCGGTGGTCCCCATGGAGCTGACGAAATGGGTGACGCTGCCCTGTGTCTGCTGCCAGATTTCCGGGCCGGTGCTGTTGTAGTGGGCAACCGGGTTGTCACCGTTGGCGAACTGGTCCAGCACCAGGCCGCGGCCTTCACGCTGCAGCTTGTCGGCCAGGTCGCGGGCACCTTCCATGCCCTCTTCCTTGGTCACCAGAATCAGCTCGGCGCCGTAGGCGGTCATGGCCGCCTTGCGCTCAGCGGTGGAGTTGTCCGGCATGATCAGGATCATCTTGTAGCCCTTGATCGCCGCTGCCATCGCCAAGGCGATGCCGGTATTGCCGGAGGTGGCTTCGATCAGGGTGTCACCGGGCTTGATCTGGCCACGCAACTCGGCGCGGGTGATCATCGACAGGGCCGGGCGGTCCTTCACCGAGCCGGCGGGATTGTTACCTTCGAGCTTGAGCAGGAGGGTATTGCTGGTTTGGCCAGCAATGCGCTGCAGGCGAACCAGTGGCGTATTGCCGACGCAATCGGCGATGGTTGGGTACTGCAAGGTCATGGTGTATTTCACAATCCGGACGGCAGGGGCGCCTATCATACCGGCAAACCCTTCCCGGCCATATCACGCAATCTGTAGTGGATATAGCTACAGGCTATATGACGGGGGCTGTTGCACCGGCAACCTCATGCACAGGCGTAACCCGCGCTTGCCGTTCTGCGCCCACAGCGTGCCACCCTGGCGCTGGATGGCGCTGCGGGCAATGCTCAGCCCCAGGCCAAAGCCACCCACGCCGGGCCGCGAACCGTCCAGGCGCAAGAACGGCGCGAAAATGCGCTCCAGCTCATCGTCGCCCACGCCACCGCCCTCGTCTTCCAGCCACAGGCACCAGTAGCCACCTTCGCGCTGCCCACCCAAGCGCACGACACCGTCGGCCGGCGAATACCGAATGGCATTGCGCAGCAGGTTCTCCAGCGCCTGGGCCAAGTGGTTGAGGTTACCCTGCACCCAGCAACCGTCTGGTACCTCGCAACGCAGCCGCGTGGGCGCCCAGCCACTTTCATAGCAGGCATTCTCGGCCTGCAGGTCCCACAAGGCCTGAACCTCGATCGGCTCCAGGTTCATTGGCGCACGCTCGGCGTCCTGCCAGGCCAGTTGCAGGGTTGCCTCGACCAGTTGCTGCATGCCGTCCAGTTCCCGGCCGAGGCGCTCGCGCAGGCGTTGCAGATCGGTTTCCCCGTCGCAAGCCACGCGCAAACGGCTCAGGGGGGTGCGCATTTCATGGGACAAGTCGCGCAGCAGCTGTTGTTGCAGGGTGACGGTGCCCTGTAGCCGCTCGGCCATCTGGTCGAAGGCGCGGGCCAGTTCCCCCAGCTCGTCGTGCCGGGCGATGAGCCGCGAATCAAGGCGAGCCGAAAGCTGGTCGGCACGCCAGGCCCGGGCCTGCTCGCGCAGTTGGTTCAACGGCACGATCAGCATGCGGTACAGGCCCACGCACAGCAGCAAGGTGAACAGGCCCGGGATGATGCCGTTGGTGATAATGCGCCACAGCAGGCGGTGCTGGTCCGGGTTGAAGCGCCTGGGCAGTTCGATCACCAGCATGCCCTGCTCGGGCGCACCAGGGAACGGGATGCGTAGCCACGGCTGCTCGACGCTGCGCCGGCTCATCGGCCAGTCGACCCCACGCAGGCGGGTCAGCCGCTGCATGATCTGCGGGTTGAGGGCCGCGCTGTCGAGCGGTTTCAGGTTGATATCGAGCACACCCACCCAGCCATGTTCACGCTGGTGCATCGCCGCCACCCACTGGTCCAGCCCGGCCCGACCACCGCTGCGCCAGGCCTGCTCGGCCTCGCTGGCATAGCCGCGCAAGGTCTGGCGCGCCGGCTCCGACAAGAAGGCGTTCTGCAGCTCAATGCGCTGGCCCCAGGTGTAGCTGAGGCCGATCATCAGCAGGCAGAAGCCGACCAGCAGGATGGCCAGTTTCCAGAACAGCGAATGGCGGTCGAGCATGCTATTGCGCCTCACCCACGCCGAACATGTAGCCCTTGCCCCATACGGTGCGGATCTGCAACCCCTGATAACCGATGCCCTTGAGCTTGCGGCGGATCTGGCTGACATGCATGTCCAGGCTGCGGTCGTGCCGCGAATAGCCGCGTTGCAACACCTGCTGGTACAGGAACGCCTTGCTCAGCACTTCCTCCTGGTTGCGGTAAAGGGTGTCTAGCAGGCGAAACTCGCTGGGGGTCAGCCCGGCCAGACGGCCATCAAGGCGCACATCGCACAGGCCCTCGTCGAAGTGCAGCGCGCCCGCCTCTGCCGGCGGCTGCGGCGCCTGGTAGCGGCGTTCGAGCGCTACACGGCGCAGGATCGCTTCAATACGCACTTGCAGCTCAGCCATGCTGAAGGGTTTGGGCAAGTAGTCGTCGGCCCCGCGCTGAAAACCGCTGATGCGGTCTGCCTCGGCGCCCAGCGCCGACATCAGAATCACCGGTGTGGTACTGTGCTGGCGCAACTGGGCCAGCGCATCCAGACCATTCAACCCAGGCAGCAGAATATCCATGAGCACCACGTCGAAGACCTGGCGGCCTGCCGTTTCCAGGCCCTCCAGGCCACTGCGGCACCAGGTGACGTGGAAGCCACCGCGCTGCAGCTCTTCATGCAGGTAGGCGCCCAGCACCGGGTCGTCCTCAATGGCGAGGACACTGGAGTTGTGAATAGCTACAGGACTCATTGGCAACTGCCATGCATTCTCAATTACGCGATTATTGTGTATGTGCGCCCTGCCAGGCAACCGCGATACGACCCGTGCTGCAGGATCGGCGCAAAACACCGACTAAACAGATGCAATGGCGTGCCAGGCAGAGTAACGTCGCGTCTTGGCCGTCACCCACTGACGGTGGCCAGGCACATCACAGGAGGCGAGTGTGCTCGATCGTTTGGGAATCCGCAGCCGGGTCCTGCTGCTGGCACTGTTACCGGCAGGCCTGATGGCGCTGGTGCTGGGCAGTTATTTCACCTGGCTGCAACAAAACGACCTGCGCACCCAGTTACTGCAGCGCGGCAAGATGATCGCCGAACAGCTGGCGCCGCTGGCCGCCCCGGCCATGGCCCGGTTGGCGCCTGCGCAGCTGGAGCGCATCGCCGCGCAAACCCTGGAGCAGAGCGACGTGCGCTCGGTTGCCTTCCTGGCGCCGGACCGCACGCGCCTGGCCCATGCCGGGCCGAGCATGCTCAACCAGCCACCCAGCGGCGGCACCGGCACCCAGTTGCTACAGCGCAGCGGCAATGACGCCACCCGCTACCTGATGCCCGTGTTCGGCCACCACCGGGACCTGGCCACCGAGGCCGTGCCTGCCGAAGCCGAGCGGCTGCTGGGCTGGGTCGAGATCGAGCTGTCCCACGATGGCACCCTGCTGCGCGGCTACCGCAACCTGTTCACCAGCCTGCTGCTGATCCTCGCCTGCCTGGTGCTCAGCGGCCTGCTGGCATTGCGCATGAGCCGCTCGATCAACGACCCCATCGAACGTATCAAGCACGCGGTCAACCAGCTCAAGGACGGCCACCTCGAAGAGCGCCTGCCGACCATGGGCAGCCATGAGCTGGACGAACTGGCGCGCGGCATCAACCGCATGGCCGAAACCCTGCACAACGCCCATGAAGAACTGCAGCACAGCATCGACCAGGCCACCGAAGACGTGCGCCAGAACCTGGAAACCATCGAAATCCAGAACATCGAGCTGGACATGGCGCGCAAGGAGGCACTGGAGGCCAGCCGCATCAAGTCGGAGTTCCTGGCCAACATGAGCCATGAGATCCGCACCCCGCTCAACGGCATTCTCGGCTTTACCCACCTGCTGCAGAAAAGCGAGATGACCCCGCGCCAGCTGGACTACCTGAGCACCATCGAAAAGTCTGCCGACAACCTGCTGGGCATCATCAACGAAATTCTCGATTTCTCCAAGATCGAGGCCGGCAAGCTGGTGCTGGACAGCATCCCGTTCAACCTGCGCGACCTGATCCAGGACACCCTGACCATTCTGGCCCCGGCCGCCCATGCCAAGCAGCTGGAACTGCTCAGCCTGGTCTACCGCGACACGCCCACGTCGCTGGTCGGTGACCCGCTGCGGCTCAAGCAGATCCTCACCAACCTGGTCAGCAACGCCATCAAGTTCACCCGCGAGGGCACCATTGTCGTGCGCGCCATGCTCGACGATGAGCATGAGGATCATGCCCAACTGCGCATCAGCGTGCAGGATACCGGCATCGGCCTGTCACCGCAGGACGTGCGTACACTGTTCCAGGCTTTCAGCCAGGCCGATAACTCGCTGGCCCGGCAGCCAGGTGGTACCGGCCTGGGCCTGGTGATTTCCAAGCGCCTGATCGAGCAGATGGGTGGCGAAATCGGCGTCGACAGCACCCCGGGCGAGGGCTCGCAGTTCTGGATCAGCCTGAACCTGCCCAAGGCGCACGACGATATCGAGGAACTACCGCTGCAAGCGCTGCTGGGTCGCCGTGCCGCCATCGTCGATAACCATGAACTGGCCCGGCAGGCCCTGGAGCACCAACTGCAAGACTGTGGCCTGAGTGTCAGCCTGTTCGCCACCTACGACCAGTTGCTGCAAGCCGTGCAGGCCGCCAGCCAGGCCGGGCAGCCATTCGAGCTGGCGGTGCTGGGCGCCAACCTGGGCAACCTGTCGCCAGAACAACTGGGCCGCTACCATCAACAGCTCGAACGCTACCATTGCCAGTGCGTGGTGCTGTGCCCGACCACCGAGCAGGCGCTGTACCACCCCTTCCTGCCCAACGGCCATGGCCAGTTGCTGTCCAAGCCTACCTGCACGCGCAAATTGCGCCGGCTGCTGCTGGAGCTGGTCCAGCCCCGCCGCCTGCAGGGCGAGGTGAACAGCCGCAACGGCCCGCGGCGGCCGAAAATACTGTGTGTCGACGACAACCCTGCGAATTTGCTGCTGGTGCAGACGCTGCTCGAGGACCTGGGTGCCGAAGTACTGGCGGTCGACAATGGCTATGCGGCACTGCAGGCCGTGCAGCAGGAACCCTTCGACCTGGTACTGATGGATGTGCAGATGCCCGGCATGGACGGCCGCGCCTGTACCGAACAGATTCGCCGCTGGGAAAACACCCAAAGTGGCAACCCATTGCCGATCGTCGCCCTCACCGCCCATGCCATGGCCAACGAGAAACGCGCATTGCTGCACGGCGGCATGGATGACTACCTGACCAAGCCGATCAGTGAACGGCAACTGGCACAGGTGGTGATGAAATGGACCGGTCTCAGCCTGGGCACGCCGCAGCAGGCGCCGGCTGAACCCACCGGCAACGGCGATGAACTCAAGGTGCTCGACCCGCAAGAAGGTTTACGCCTGGCAGCCGGAAAAGCGGACCTTGCCGCCGATATGCTGAACATGCTGCTGGCCTCGCTGGAGGCCGACCGCGAAGCCATCCGCGCCGCGCGCCTGGCCAATGACCATGAGGGCCTGATCGAACAGGTACACCGCCTGAACGGGGCTTCACGCTATTGCGGCGTGCCGCAGTTGCGCGCGGCGTGCCAGCGCAGTGAAACCTTGCTCAAGCAGGAAAGCCCGCAGGCCCAGCAGGCACTGGATGAACTGGATGCGGCGATCAGCCGCCTGGCAGCCCAGGCGCGGTCGAGCGCTTGAGCTCACTGCCAACAGCTACCCCGGACACGCCCGACAGAGGAACCCTGACCATGCGCGCGCTATTGTTCAGCAGCCAGCATTACGACCAGGAAAGCTTCACCCGAGCCGCCAGCGGTAACCCCCTGGACCTGCATTTCCAGCCTGCCCGCCTGAGCCTCGACACCGCAGCGCTGGCCGACGGCTACGAGGTTGTCTGCGCCTTCATCAATGACGAACTGGACGCCCCGGTGCTGCAGCGCCTGGCCGACGGCGGCACGCGCCTGATCGCCCTGCGTTCGGCCGGCTACAACCACGTCGACCTGGCCGCTGCGCAACGCCTGGGCCTGGCCGTGGTGCGCGTACCCGCCTACTCACCGCACGCGGTGGCGGAGCACGCCGTGGCGCTGATCCTGGCGCTCAACCGGCGCCTGCACCGGGCCTACAACCGCACCCGTGAAGGGGACTTTACCCTGCATGGCCTGACCGGCTTCGACCTGCATGGCAAAACGGTCGGGGTCGTGGGTACCGGCCAGATCGGCGCAGCCTTCGCCCGCATCATGGCCGGTTTCGGCTGCCAGTTGCTGGCCTACGACCCCTACCCCAACCCAGAACTGCTGGCCCTCGGCGCGCGCTACCTGCCACTGCCCGAACTGCTACGCGAAGCACGCATCATCAGCCTGCACTGCCCGTTGACCGAACACACCCGGCACCTGATCAACGCCCGGAGCCTGGCCGAAGTCCAGCATGGCGCCATGCTGATCAACACCGGCCGCGGCGCACTGGTCGACACCCCGGCACTGATCGACGCGCTGAAAAGCGGCCAGCTCGGCTACCTGGGGCTGGATGTCTATGAAGAGGAAGCCCAGCTGTTCTTCGAGGACCGCTCCGACCTGCCGCTGCAAGACGATGTGCTGGCACGCCTGCTGACCTTTCCCAATGTCATCATCACCGCACATCAGGCGTTCCTGACCCGCGAGGCGCTGGCTGCGATCGCCACTACCACGCTGGACAACATCAACTGCTGGGCGGCAGGCAATCCACAGAATCTGGTCATGGGTTAATGCTAGGATACGCGGCATTTCTGGAGGACCCATGGTCGAGCACGATTTCCGCTATACCCTTTTCAACCCGCAACACACCCTGATCGAGTGCCGCGCCCTGGTGCCAGGCCGCTATCAGGTCACTGGCAACGGCGGTTCGATGCACAAAGGCGATACCCTGCTGGTGACCCTCAAAGGCAGCAAGGACCTGGCCATGCGCCTGACCGTGGAGAGCGTGCGCCACCTGATCAACCCGCGCGGCCAGTGGGTTGCCGTGGCCAGTGGCCCGGTGTTCAACGCGCTTGAAATCCTCAACTGGAAGGTTGAGTGCGACCACTGTGACGCCGCCCTGGACTTCGAGTTCGCCGTAGACGCCAAGCTGGGCAAGCAAGCCCGCCAGCCTGCTGCCAGCGCACGTATCGCCGAGCTGGGCTGGGCCAGCCGTGGCGACAAGCATGTGTGCCCGCGTTGCCTGGAGAGCGCCGAGTGAAGAATCTGCTGACCGGCGCGCTGATTGCCACCGGCCTGCTCGGCTGCGCTGCACAACCTTTGAAGTTGCAGCAGGAGCGCAGCTATGTGCTGGAGTGGATTGGTGAGCGCCCGTTGATCGACTACAGCCACCTGACCCTGACCTTGGCCAGTGATGGCCGTGCCTATGGCAATGCCGGGTGCAACCACTGGTTTGCGCCCTACACGCTGGACGGCGAGCACCTGAGCTTCGGCAAGGTCGGCAAGACCCGCAAGCTGTGTGCGCCGGCGCTGATGGAGCAGGAAAAACGCTTCCTGCAGGCGCTGGAAACGGTGCAGCGCTGGGATGTGTCGCCCATCGAGCAACTGCGCTTCTGGCCGGCCGAGGGCAAGCCGCTGCGCTTCTGGCCTGAAGAAGGCTGAGCGCAGCTGCAAGCTTCAAGCTTCAAGCTTCAAGAAAAAGCAGATCCTAGCACCGGCCTGCTTTTCTTGTAGCTTGTAGCTTGTAGCTTGTAGCTTGCAGCTTGCAGCTTGTCACCCCTGCTTCAGGGCCTTGATCCTGGCCTGCAGCCCTTCGAGGGTCTGTTCGCCCAGCAACTGCTCACGCACCTTGCCCTTGTCATCGATGATGTAGGTTACCGGCAGCGCCTCGCTGCGCGGCAGGTCATAGCGCTCGGCCGGGTCCTGGGCCAGTACGGTGAACCCGATGCCCAGGGTTTCGGCGGCCTGCTTCAGGTCCTGGCCCTGCAAACCATCGAAATTCACCCCCACCACCTTGATACCCTCGGCCGCCCATTGCTTGGCCGCGGTATTGAGTTCCGGGATTTCAGTGCGGCACGGGCCGCACCATTCCGCCCAGTAATTGAGCACCAGCCAGTGCCCGTCGATCTGTTCGGCCTTAACCGTATTGCCGTGCTGGTCTACGCCATAATCGGCACCGCAACCACCGAGCATCAGGCTCGCGGTGATGGCCAGTACTGCTGCCAGACGCCTTGCCATGGGTCAATCCTTCTCGAGTTTTAAAGCAAACTGGTCAGTCGCTGCGGTTAGAATAGCCGCCACAACCAGCTGGATGCGACCCCACATGACTGACCTCACGCTCTATCATAACCCGCGCTGCTCAAAATCCCGCGGCGCGCTGGAACTGCTCGAAGCCCGTGGCCTAACCCCGGTCATCGTGCGCTACCTCGAGACCCCGCCAGACGCCGCCACGCTCAAGACCTTGCTCGGCAAGCTGGGCCTGGCCCCACGGCAGCTGCTGCGCACGGGTGAGGATGAATACAAGGCATTGAACCTGGCCGACCCTGCACTGACCGACGCACAGCTGATCGAGGCCATGGTCCAGCACCCCAAGCTGATCGAGCGGCCGATCCTGGTTGCCGGTGACAAGGCGGTGATCGGTCGCCCACCGGAAAAAGTGCTGGAGATCCTGCCGTGAGCCAATCCTACATCCTGGTGCTTTACTACAGCCGCCATGGTGCCACCAGCGAAATGGCCAGGCACATCGCCCGCGGCATCGAGCTGGCCGGCATGGAAGCGCGCCTGCGCACGGTGCCGGCGATTTCCACCGAATGCGAAGCCGTGGCCCCGGACATTCCGGCCAGCGGCGCGCTGTACGCCACCCTCGACGACCTGCGCCACTGCGCCGGCCTGGTGCTGGGTAGCCCGACCCGCTTCGGCAACATGGCGGCACCGCTCAAGTACTTCCTCGATGGCACCAGCAGTCTGTGGCTGGGCGGTGAACTGGTAGGCAAGCCCGCCGGTGTGTTCACGTCTACCGCCAGCCTGCACGGTGGCCAGGAAACCACGCTGCTGTCGATGATGCTGCCGCTGATGCACCACGGCATGCTGGTAATGGGCCTGCCCTACAGCGAATCGGCACTGCTGGAAACCCGCGGTGGCGGCACCCCTTATGGCGCCAGCCACCATGCCGGGGCAGACGGCAAGCGTGAACTCGACCCGCACGAGATCGCCCTGTGCCGCGCCCTTGGCCAACGCCTGGCGAGCACCGCCAAGGCCCTGGAGGCCGCGCGTGGCTAGGAAGCCCAAGGTGTTGCCGCCGCTGGCTTGGCTGGCACCGCGCTTGCGCCTGACGCGGGCGCTTAGCCTGGCATTTTTCTTTGGCCTGATTGCCCTGCTGGTGGTGAACAACCTGTGGTTCGCCAACCTGCATGGGGCTCGGGTCGAGGTGATCCTGGCGATCGAACTGGTGCCGCTGCTATTGCTGCTGCCGGGCATGCTGCTGGGCAGCGCCCGGGCGCATGCCTGGACCTGCTTCGTGGTGAACATCTACTTCATCAAGGGCGTGCTGGCAGCCTTCGACCCGGCGCGGGCGGTGTTTGGCTGGGTTGAAGTGCTGGTCAGCCTGGGGCTGTTTATTGCCGGGCTGCTGTATGTGCGCTGGAAGTTCCAGCATGAGCGGCGCATGGCCGGCGAAGGCAGTTGAGTCAAGGGGCTGCCTTGCAGCCCAATCGCCGGCAAGCCAGCACAGGTCTGCACATGGCTTGAGGCTGATGCGGTCGAGGAGGGAGATTCTATGGTTCCTGGCAAGGGTAGCCGCTGCATCTTCAATGCCTGTGAGATTGAGCGCCGCCCGCGCGGCGCATCGCGAGCTGCGCTCGCTCCTACGTTTGTTTCGGGCCAGTAAC
>NZ_RHQO01000093.1:0-15620 GCF_003935475.1 Pseudomonas sp. p99-361
AAGACCATCGCAATGGAAGACGGTCTGCGCTTCGCTATCCGTGAAGGCGGTCGTACCGTCGGCGCCGGCGTCGTAGCAAAAATTATTGAATAAGTAGTTGATTTACTTGATCAGGCCGGTATAATGGCCGGCCTGATACAGCGTTACAGGTCAGTAGCTCAATTGGCAGAGCGACGGTCTCCAAAACCGTAGGTTGGGGGTTCGATTCCCTCCTGACCTGCCATTTCACCTCGGTGTGATGGCTTTCTTCTTACAGGATCCTCCTCGATGACCCCCAAAACTGAAGCCCAAGAATCGCGTTTTGATCTGTTCAAGTGGCTGGCTGTAGTGGCTTTGGTGGTTGTTGGCGTAGTGGGTAACCAGTATTACTCCGCCTCCCCAATCCTGTATCGCGTTCTCGCACTTCTCGTCCTGGCTGCTGTCGCGGGCTTTGTAGCTCTGCAGACTGCGAAGGGCAAGTCGTTCTTTACGTTGGCGAAGGAAGCTCGTGCCGAGATTCGTAAAGTCGTGTGGCCGACCCGCCAGGAAACCACCCAGACCACGCTGATTGTCGTGGCTGTTGTGCTGGTTATGGCACTGCTGCTGTGGGGGCTCGACTCCCTGCTCGGCTGGGCGGTCTCCCTGATCGTTGGCTAAAGGTGTCCCGTGGCTAAGCGTTGGTATGTTGTGCATGCTTACTCGGGTTACGAGAAGCATGTAATGCGCTCCCTGATTGAGCGCGTCAAGCTGGCTGGCATGGAAGACGGTTTCGGCGAGATCTTGGTTCCGACCGAAGAAGTCGTCGAAATGCGTAACGGCCAGAAGCGCAAAAGTGAGCGCAAATTCTTCCCTGGCTATGTACTGGTCCAGATGGAGATGAACGAAGGGACTTGGCACTTGGTCAAGGACACCCCTCGTGTGATGGGCTTTATTGGTGGTACTGCAGACAAGCCTGCGCCGATCACTGATAAAGAAGCCGAGGCTATCCTGCGTCGCGTTGCCGATGGTAGCGACAAGCCGAAGCCGAAGACGCTGTTCGAACCAGGTGAAGTGGTTCGTGTTATTGACGGTCCGTTCGCTGATTTCAATGGCAGTGTCGAAGAGGTTAACTACGAAAAGAGCCGCCTGCAGGTTGCAGTGCTCATTTTCGGTCGCTCTACTCCGGTGGAGCTCGAGTTCAGCCAGGTCGAAAAGGTCTAGGCGGACAAAGCATCCCATACCCCGCAGCCCTGTGTGCTGCGGGGTTTTGTCGTCACTGGGATAAAACGCAAGTCATCCGGGGAGCCAGCAGGCGTTCGTACCCGATTTTGGAGTAGCTCATGGCTAAGAAGATTCAGGCTTACATCAAGCTGCAAGTTAAGGCCGGCCAGGCCAACCCAAGCCCACCCGTTGGTCCAGCACTGGGTCAACATGGTGTGAACATTATGGAATTCTGCAAGGCCTTCAACGCCCGTACCCAGGGTCAAGAAGCCGGCCTGCCGACTCCAGTGATCATCACTGTCTACAGCGACCGTAGCTTCACCTTCGAGACCAAGAGCACCCCTGCCTCGGTTCTGCTGAAGAAAGCTGCTGGCCTGACCAGTGGTTCGGCTCGCCCGAACACCGTTAAAGTCGGTACCGTTACCCGTGCTCAGCTGGAAGACATCGCGAAAGCCAAACAGGCTGACCTGACTGCCGCTGACCTGGACGCTGCTGTACGCACCATCGCTGGCTCTGCCCGCAGCATGGGCCTGAACGTGGAGGGTGTGTAATGGCTAAGCTGACCAAACGCCAAAAGGCAATCGCCGAGAAAATCGAAGCAGGCAAGGCCTACAACTTCGAAGAAGCGGCAACTCTGCTGGCCTCGCTGCCTGCTGCCAAGTTCGTCGAGTCCTACGACATCGCCGTAAACCTCGGTGTTGACCCGCGTAAATCCGACCAGGTCGTACGTAGCGCTACTGTGCTGCCGCACGGCACTGGCAAGACCGTTCGCGTTGCCGTTTTCACCCAGGGCCCAGCTGCTGAAGCTGCTCTGGCTGCAGGCGCTGACCGCGTAGGTATGGACGATCTGGCTGCCGAAATGAAAGGCGGCGACCTGAACTATGACGTCGTCATCGCATCGCCTGATGCCATGCGCGTTGTAGGTCAGCTGGGTCAGGTTCTGGGTCCTCGCGGCCTGATGCCTAACCCGAAAGTTGGTACCGTGACTCCAGACGTAGCCACTGCCGTGAAAAACGCCAAGGCTGGTCAGGTTCGCTACCGTACCGACAAGAACGGTATCATCCACACCTCCGTTGGCAAGGTCGGCTTTGAAGCTGGCAAGCTGAAGGAAAACGTTGAAGCCCTGATCGCTGACCTGAAGCGTATCAAGCCAGCTTCTTCGAAAGGTATCTACGTTAAGCGCGTTACCCTGAGCACCACCATGGGCCCAGGTCTGGTCATCGATCAGAGTTCGCTGAACGTGTAAGAACATGGTGGTGCGACATGTCGCGCCACCAGCAAAAATTGGGGTCCCTGCCTGGCGGGGGCTATCCAAGACCGTAGGCGGCGCAAGCCTTAAAAACCCAGCCCACGCAGATGGTGCTCCCGATTCGTTACCGAATCAGACACCAAAACGACATCAGGCTTCGGCCAGATGAAACGGTAAAAACCAGGAGTAAACCCGTGGCAATTAAACTCGAAGACAAGAAGGCCATCGTCGCTGAAGTCAACGAGGCTGCCAAAGTCGCTCTGTCCGCTGTCGTGGCTGATGCCCGTGGTGTGACTGTAGGCGCAATGACCGGACTCCGTAAAGAGGCCCGCGAAGCTGGCGTTTATGTACGTGTCGTACGTAACACCCTGCTCAAGCGCGCTGTTGAAGGCACCGAATTTTCGATCCTCAACGACGCGTTCAAAGGCCCGACCCTGATTGCTTTCTCCAACGAACACCCGGGCGCTGCTGCTCGTCTGTTCAAAGAGTTCGCCAAGGGTCAGGACAAGTTCGAGATCAAGGCAGCTGCGTTTGACGGCAATTTCATTGCAGCGAACCAGATCGACGTGTTGGCTACCCTGCCGACCCGCGACGAAGCTATTGCGAAACTGATGAGCGTTATTCAAGGCGCCACCAGCAAGCTGGCTCGTACTCTGGCAGCCATTCGCGACCAGAAAGAAGCTACCGCCGCCTAAGGCGTGCGAATTCTTTCAAAATCATACGTTTAATTTGATGGCTGCGTAGGCTGTCACCCCAATACAGGATTTAAGTCATGTCCCTGACTAACGAACAAATCATCGAAGCAATCGGCCAGAAAACCGTTCTGGAAGTTGTTGAGCTGATCAAAGCAATGGAAGAAACCTTCGGCGTTACCGCTGCTGTTGCCGCTGCTGGCCCAGCTGCTGCTGCTGCCGTTGTTGAAGAGCAGACCGAGTTCAACGTTGTTCTGGTTGAAGCCGGCGACAAGAAAGTGAACGTGATCAAAGCCGTTCGCGAGCTGACCGGTCTGGGCCTGAAAGAAGCCAAAGAGAAAGTCGATGGCGCTCCTCAGGTTGTAGCTGAAGGCGTTTCGAAAGAAGCCGCTGAAGACGCTAAGAAGAAGCTGGAAGAAGCAGGCGCTAAAGTCGAGCTGAAGTAATTTCGACCTTGCGATGCCAGCCTGAGCGTTGAGCAAAAGGCTGATGGCTGGTGGCTTATGCCACCGGCCTTTTTCCGTTATTGGTGGCCGGTCATGCCGGCCCCGATAACAAGCTGCAAGACACCCATGTGGGTGGCGCAAACCAAGGGGTTTGCACGATTTTCTGGCTGCTCCCGCCGGGAGAAGCCAAACAAGCAGGTGACCAAGCTGGGGAACGCTGATGGCTTACTCATACACTGAGAAAAAACGTATCCGCAAGGACTTTAGCAAGTTGCCGGACGTCATGGATGTGCCTTACCTCCTGGCCATCCAGCTGGATTCGTATCGCGAATTCCTGCAAGCGGGAGCATCCAAGGATAACTTCCGCGACGTCGGCCTGCACGCGGCCTTCAAATCGGTATTCCCGATCATCAGCTACTCCGGCAATGCTGCCCTGGAGTACGTAGGCTATCGCCTGGGCGAACCCGCCTTCGATGTGAAGGAATGTGTCCTGCGTGGTGTGACCTTCGCGGTACCACTGCGGGTCAAGGTGCGCCTGATCATCTTCGACAAGGAATCGTCGAACAAAGCGATCAAGGACATCAAAGAGCAAGAAGTCTACATGGGTGAAATCCCCCTGATGACTGAAAACGGTACCTTCGTAATCAACGGTACCGAGCGTGTGATCGTTTCCCAGCTGCACCGTTCGCCTGGTGTGTTCTTCGACCACGACCGTGGCAAGACCCACAGCTCCGGCAAGCTGCTGTACTCCGCTCGCATCATCCCTTACCGCGGCTCCTGGCTGGACTTCGAGTTCGACCCGAAGGACTGCGTGTTCGTGCGTATCGACCGTCGCCGCAAACTGCCGGCCTCGGTGCTGCTGCGTGCCCTGGGCTACAGCACTGAAGAAGTGCTGAACACCTTCTACACCACCAACGTATTCCACATTTCCGGCGAAAAACTTAGCCTGGAACTGGTGCCACAGCGTCTGCGTGGTGAAGTTGCTGTCATGGACATCCATGACGAAACCGGCAAAGTCATCGTCGAGCAAGGCCGCCGTATTACCGCGCGCCACATCAACCAGATCGAAAAGGCCGGCGTCAAGCAGCTGGACGTTCCTATGGAATACGTCCTGGGCCGCACCACCGCCAAGGCTATCGTGCATCCGGCTACCGGTGAGATCCTCGCCGAGTGCAACACCGAGATGACCACCGAGCTGCTGATCAAGGTCGCCAAGGCGCAGGTTGTCCGTATCGAGACCCTGTACACCAACGACATCGACTGCGGTCCGTTCATCTCCGACACGCTGAAGATCGACACCACCAGCAACCAGCTGGAAGCCCTGGTCGAAATCTACCGCATGATGCGTCCAGGCGAGCCGCCGACCAAGGACGCCGCCGAGACCCTGTTCAACAACCTGTTCTTCAGCGCCGAGCGTTACGATCTGTCCGCCGTTGGCCGCATGAAGTTCAACCGTCGTATCGGTCGTACCGAGATCGAGGGTTCGGGCGTGCTGAGCAAGGAAGATATCGTCGAGGTCCTTAAGACCCTGGTCGATATCCGTAACGGCAAAGGCATTGTCGACGACATCGACCACCTGGGTAACCGTCGCGTTCGTTGCGTCGGCGAGATGGCCGAGAACCAGTTCCGCGTTGGCCTGGTGCGTGTAGAGCGCGCGGTCAAGGAACGTCTGTCGATGGCGGAAAGCGAAGGCCTGATGCCGCAAGACCTGATCAACGCCAAGCCGGTTGCGGCGGCGGTGAAAGAGTTCTTCGGTTCCAGCCAGCTGTCCCAGTTCATGGACCAGAACAACCCGCTCTCCGAGATCACCCACAAGCGCCGCGTCTCTGCACTCGGCCCTGGCGGTCTGACCCGTGAGCGTGCTGGCTTTGAAGTCCGTGACGTGCACCCGACCCACTACGGCCGTGTGTGCCCGATCGAGACCCCTGAAGGTCCGAACATCGGTCTGATCAACTCCCTGGCAGCCTATGCCCGCACCAACCAGTACGGCTTCCTGGAAAGCCCGTACCGCGTGGTGAAAGAAGGTGTGGTCAGCGACGACATCGTGTTCCTGTCGGCCATTGAAGAAGCCGATCACGTTATCGCCCAGGCTTCGGCCGCTATGAACGACAAGAAGCAGCTGATCGATGAGCTGGTAGCGGTCCGTCACCTGAACGAATTCACCGTCAAGGCGCCGGAAGACGTCACCCTGATGGACGTGTCGCCGAAGCAGGTTGTTTCCGTCGCTGCCTCGCTGATCCCGTTCCTCGAGCACGACGACGCCAACCGTGCACTGATGGGTTCGAACATGCAGCGTCAGGCTGTACCGACCCTGCGTGCCGACAAGCCGCTGGTGGGTACCGGCATGGAGCGCAACGTTGCCCGTGACTCCGGTGTCTGCGTGGTTGCTCGCCGCGGTGGCGTGATCGACTCGGTCGACGCCAGCCGTATCGTCGTTCGCGTCAATGACGATGAAGTCGAGACCGGTGAAGCCGGTGTGGACATCTACAACCTGACCAAGTACACCCGTTCCAACCAGAACACCTGCATCAACCAGCGTCCGCTGGTCAGCAAGGGTGACAAGGTTCAGCGCAGCGACATCATGGCCGACGGCCCGTCCACCGACATGGGTGAGCTGGCACTGGGTCAGAACATGCGTATCGCCTTCATGGCGTGGAACGGCTTCAACTTCGAAGACTCCATCTGCCTGTCCGAACGTGTGGTGCAGGAAGACCGCTTCACCACGATCCACATTCAGGAACTGACCTGTGTGGCGCGTGATACCAAGCTTGGCCCAGAGGAAATCACTGCGGACATCCCGAACGTGGGTGAAGCCGCACTGAACAAGCTGGACGAAGCCGGTATCGTCTACGTGGGTGCGGAAGTCGGCGCGGGTGACATCCTGGTCGGTAAAGTTACGCCAAAAGGCGAAACCCAGCTGACTCCGGAAGAAAAACTGCTGCGCGCCATCTTCGGCGAAAAAGCCAGCGACGTTAAGGACACTTCCCTGCGCGTGCCAACCGGCACCAAGGGCACTGTCATCGACGTACAGGTCTTCACCCGTGATGGCGTGGAGCGCGACAGCCGCGCCCTGGCCATCGAGAAGATGCAGCTGGACGAGATCCGCAAGGACCTCAACGAAGAGTTCCGCATCGTCGAAGGCGCAACCTTCGAGCGTCTGCGTTCTGCCCTGAACGGCCAGGTGGTCGACGGTGGCGCGGGCCTGAAGAAAGGCACCGTGATCTCCGACGAAGTACTGGACGGTCTGGAGCACGGCCAGTGGTTCAAGCTGCGCATGGCTGAAGATGCACTGAACGAGCAGCTGGAAAAGGCTCAGCAGTACATCGTTGACCGTCGCCGTCTGCTGGACGACAAGTTCGAAGACAAGAAGCGCAAGCTGCAGCAGGGCGATGACCTGGCACCAGGCGTACTGAAGATCGTCAAGGTTTACCTGGCAATCCGCCGTCGCATCCAGCCGGGTGACAAGATGGCCGGCCGTCACGGTAACAAAGGTGTTGTCTCGGTTATCATGCCGGTTGAAGACATGCCGCACGACGCCAACGGTACTCCGGTCGACGTCGTACTGAACCCGCTGGGCGTACCTTCGCGTATGAACGTTGGTCAGATCCTCGAAACCCACCTGGGCCTTGCGGCCAAAGGCCTGGGCGAGAAGATCGACCGCATGCTCGAAGAGCAGCGCAAAGCCGCTGAGCTGCGTGTATTCCTGACCGAGGTCTACAACGAGATCGGTGGTCGTCAGGAAAACCTCGACGAGTTCTCCGACGCCGAGATCCTGGCCCTGGCGCACAACCTGAAGAAAGGTGTGCCTATGGCTACTCCGGTCTTCGATGGTGCCAAGGAGCGCGAGATCAAGGCCATGCTGAAACTGGCAGACCTGCCAGAAAGCGGCCAGATGGTGCTGTTCGATGGCCGTACCGGCAACAAGTTCGAGCGTCCGGTGACCGTTGGTTACATGTACATGCTCAAGCTGAACCACTTGGTGGACGACAAGATGCACGCGCGTTCCACTGGTTCCTACAGCCTGGTTACCCAGCAGCCGCTGGGTGGTAAGGCGCAGTTCGGTGGTCAGCGTTTCGGGGAGATGGAAGTGTGGGCGCTGGAAGCATACGGCGCGGCATACACCCTGCAAGAAATGCTCACAGTGAAGTCGGACGACGTGAACGGCCGTACCAAGATGTACAAGAACATCGTGGATGGCGATCACCGTATGGAGCCGGGCATGCCCGAGTCCTTCAACGTGTTGATCAAAGAGATCCGTTCCCTCGGTATCGATATCGATCTGGAAACCGAATAACACGTGACGCGAAGGGGAGTGGGGCAGGTAATGCCCGCTCCCTGCTCCGCCAGGAGGAAAGGCCTTGAAAGACCTACTGAATTTGCTGAAAAACCAGGGTCAAGTCGAAGAGTTCGACGCCATCCGCATCGGTCTGGCGTCGCCTGAAATGATCCGTTCGTGGTCGTTCGGTGAAGTTAAGAAGCCGGAAACCATCAACTACCGTACGTTCAAGCCTGAGCGTGACGGCCTGTTCTGCGCCAAGATCTTTGGCCCAGTCAAGGACTACGAGTGCCTGTGCGGCAAGTACAAGCGCCTCAAGCACCGTGGCGTAATCTGCGAGAAGTGCGGCGTTGAAGTTGCCCTGGCCAAAGTGCGTCGTGAGCGCATGGCGCACATCGAGCTGGCCTCGCCGGTCGCCCACATCTGGTTCCTGAAGTCGCTGCCGTCCCGTATCGGCCTGCTGATGGACATGACCCTGCGTGACATCGAGCGCGTGCTCTACTTCGAGAGCTACGTCGTTATCGACCCGGGCATGACCACCCTGGAAAAGGGCCAGCTGCTGAACGACGAGCAGTACTTCGAAGCGCTGGAAGAGTTCGGTGACGACTTCGACGCCCGCATGGGTGCCGAGGCTGTCCGCGAACTGCTGCACGCTATCGACCTGGAGCACGAGATCGGCCGCCTGCGCGAAGAAATTCCGCAGACCAACTCGGAAACCAAGATCAAGAAGCTGTCTAAGCGCCTGAAGCTGATGGAAGCTTTCCAGGGCTCGGGCAACCTGCCTGAGTGGATGGTGCTGACCGTTCTGCCAGTACTGCCGCCGGACCTGCGTCCGCTGGTGCCGCTGGATGGTGGCCGCTTCGCGACCTCCGACCTGAACGACCTGTATCGTCGGGTGATCAACCGTAACAACCGTCTGAAGCGCCTGCTGGATCTGTCGGCGCCGGACATCATCGTGCGCAACGAAAAGCGCATGCTGCAGGAGGCGGTCGACGCCCTGCTGGACAACGGCCGTCGCGGTCGCGCCATCACTGGCTCGAACAAGCGTCCGCTGAAGTCCCTGGCCGACATGATCAAAGGTAAGCAAGGTCGCTTCCGTCAGAACTTGCTCGGTAAGCGTGTGGACTACTCCGGCCGTTCGGTAATTACCGTAGGCCCGACCCTGCGTCTGCACCAGTGCGGTCTGCCGAAGAAGATGGCCCTCGAGCTGTTCAAGCCGTTCATTTTCGGCAAGCTGGAAATGCGTGGTCTGGCGACCACCATCAAGGCTGCCAAGAAGATGGTCGAGCGCGAGCTGCCAGAGGTATGGGACGTTCTCGCCGAGGTGATCCGCGAACACCCCGTACTGCTCAACCGTGCGCCAACCCTGCACCGTCTGGGTATCCAGGCCTTTGAACCGGTTCTGATCGAAGGTAAAGCCATCCAGCTGCACCCGCTGGTCTGCGCCGCGTACAACGCCGACTTCGACGGTGACCAGATGGCCGTTCACGTGCCGCTGACGCTGGAAGCCCAGCTCGAAGCGCGCGCGCTGATGATGTCGACCAACAACATTCTGTCGCCAGCCAACGGTGAGCCAATCATCGTTCCGTCGCAGGACGTTGTACTGGGTCTGTACTACATGACCCGTGAGGCCATCAATGCCAAGGGCGAAGGTCGCGTATTCGCCGACCTGCAGGAAGTCGACCGCGTATTCCGCGCCGGCGAAGCTGCCCTGCACGCGAAAATCAAGGTTCGTATCAACGAAACCGTGAAAGAGCGTGATGGTTCGGTGGTCAAGAACACCCGTATCGTCGACACCACCGTCGGCCGTGCGCTGCTGTTCCAGGTTGTACCGGCAGGCCTGCCGTACGATGTGGTCAACCAGCCAATGAAGAAAAAGGCGATCTCCAAGCTGATCAACCAGTGCTACCGCGTGGTTGGTCTGAAAGAGACCGTCATCTTCGCTGACCAGTTGATGTACACCGGTTTCGCCTACTCGACCATTTCCGGTGTTTCCATCGGTGTTAACGACTTCGTTATCCCGGACGAGAAAGCCCGCATCATCGGTAACGCTACCGATGAAGTGAAGGAAATCGAGAGCCAGTACGCCTCCGGCCTGGTAACCCAGGGCGAGAAGTACAACAAGGTCATCGACTTGTGGTCCAAGGCGAACGACGAAGTGTCCAAGGCGATGATGGCCAACCTCTCGAAAGAGAAGGTCATCGACCGCGAGGGCAAGGAAGTCGAGCAAGAGTCCTTCAACTCGATGTACATGATGGCTGACTCGGGTGCGCGGGGTTCCGCAGCACAGATCCGTCAGCTGGCTGGTATGCGTGGCCTGATGGCCAAGCCGGACGGCTCGATCATCGAAACGCCGATCACCGCGAACTTCCGTGAAGGTCTGAGCGTACTCCAGTACTTCATCTCGACCCACGGTGCTCGTAAGGGTCTGGCGGATACCGCCTTGAAGACTGCGAACTCGGGTTACCTGACGCGTCGTCTGGTGGACGTTGCCCAGGATCTGGTGGTTACCGAGATCGACTGCGGCACCGACCAAGGCCTGCTGATGACGCCGCACATCGAAGGCGGCGACGTTGTAGAGCCGCTGGGTGAGCGTGTACTGGGTCGTGTCATCGCCCGCGACGTGTTCAAGCCAGGCACCGAGGACGTGATCGTTCCGGCCGGTACCCTGGTCGACGAGCAGTGGGTCGAGTTCATCGAGCTGAACAGCATCGACGAAGTGATCGTGCGTTCGCCGATCAGCTGCGAAACCCGCTACGGCATCTGCGCCAAGTGCTACGGTCGTGACCTGGCTCGCGGTCACCAGGTGAACATCGGTGAAGCTGTCGGCGTTATCGCTGCACAGTCGATCGGTGAGCCGGGTACCCAGCTGACCATGCGTACGTTCCACATCGGTGGTGCTGCAAGCCGTACTTCGGCTGCCGACAGCGTCCAGGTGAAGAACGGCGGTATGGTGCGTCTGCACAACCTGAAGCAGGTCGAGCGTGCCGACGGCAACCTGGTTGCCGTATCGCGTTCCGGTGAGTTGGCCATTGCCGACGAATTCGGCCGTGAGCGTGAGCGCTACAAGCTGCCTTACGGTGCAGTGATTTCGGTCAAGGAAGGTGAAAAGGTCGAAGCTGGCGCCATCGTCGCCAAGTGGGACCCGCACACCCACCCGATCGTTACCGAGCTGAAAGGTACCGTGACCTTCGTGGGCATGGAAGAAAACATCACCATCAAGCGTCAGACCGATGAACTGACCGGCTTGACCAACATTGAAGTACTGGACGTGAAGGATCGCCCTGCCGCAGGCAAGGAAATCCGTCCGGCAATCAAGATGGTCGATGCCGCTGGCAAGGATCTGTACCTGCCAGGTACCGACGTACCTGCCCAGTACTTCCTGCCGGCAAATGCCCTCGTGGGTGTGGCTGACGGTGCCCAGATCGGTGTTGGTGACGTTATTGCGCGTATCCCGCAAGAAACGTCGAAGACCCGTGACATCACCGGTGGTCTGCCGCGCGTTGCCGACCTGTTCGAAGCGCGTCGTCCGAAAGAAGCCTCGATTCTGGCTGAAGTCAGCGGCACCATCGCATTCGGTAAAGAGACCAAGGGCAAGCGTCGCCTGGTGATCACTCCGACCGACGGCAGCGATCCGTACGAAGAGCTGATTCCGAAGTGGCGCCACCTGAACGTGTTCGAAGGTGAGCAGGTAAACCGCGGTGAAGTTATCTCCGACGGCCCGAGCGATCCACACGACATCCTGCGTCTGCTGGGTGTCAGCGCGCTGGCGAAGTACATCGTCAACGAGATCCAGGACGTTTACCGTCTGCAAGGCGTGAAGATCAACGACAAGCACATCGAGACCATCCTGCGTCAGATGCTGCGCAAGGTCGAGATCTCCGAGTCGGGCGATTCCAGCTTCATCAAGGGCGACCAGATGGAACTGACCCAGGTGCTGGTAGAGAACGAGCGTCTCGCCAGCGAGGACAAGTTCATCTCCAAGTTCACCCGTGTGCTGCTGGGTATCACCAAGGCCTCGCTGTCGACCGAGTCGTTCATCTCCGCGGCTTCCTTCCAGGAAACCACCCGCGTACTGACCGAAGCGGCGGTAACCGGCAAGCGCGACTACCTGCGCGGCCTGAAGGAGAACGTGGTTGTGGGTCGTTTGATCCCGGCCGGTACTGGTCTGGCTTACCACAGCGAGCGCAAGCGTCGCCGTGATGCCGACAAACCGTTGCGTGTCAGCGCCAGTGAGGTGGAAGCCGCACTGACCGAAGCGCTGAATTCCAGCGGTAACTAAGTCCAGGGCGGGGCCCCGGCTAGCCTCGAACGGGCATCGGTGACATGAAATGTTGCCGATGATCGGGCGAGGAGGGCCGGGGCCTTGTCTTGACTGGGTGCAAGATCCTCTTTAGACTTTTGTACCCTTAAATTTGGTGAGGCTCCGTCTCGCCAATTTTTGGCTTTCTTGCAAGACAATAGAGTCGCAAGACAATCAGTGGAGCTAGTAGATGGCAACTATCAACCAGCTGGTACGTCAGCCGCGTAAGCGTTCGGTCGAGAAGTCCGACGTTCCTGCGCTGCAGAACTGCCCGCAACGTCGTGGCGTGTGCACCCGTGTGTACACCACCACGCCGAAAAAACCTAACTCGGCACTGCGTAAAGTATGCCGTGTGCGTCTGACCAACGGTTTCGAGGTTTCCTCGTACATCGGTGGTGAAGGCCACAACCTGCAAGAGCACAGCGTCGTCCTGATCCGTGGCGGCCGTGTAAAAGACTTGCCAGGTGTTCGTTACCACACCGTTCGCGGCTCTCTGGATACTTCGGGCGTCAAAGGCCGTAACCAGGGTCGTTCGAAATACGGTACCAAGCGTCCGAAGTAATCGGCCGTTTGCAGACATCCATTTTTTTGAGTCGATAAGAGTAAGGTCGGGCAGGGGTCGAAGACCCGCGTCCCGGGCTAACCTGAAGACCGTTTGAGGGCTTATCATGCCAAGACGTCGTGTAGCAGCAAAACGTGAGATCCTTGACGATCCGAAGTACGGATCCCAGATCCTCGCCAAGTTCATGAACCACGTGATGGAAAGCGGCAAGAAGGCCGTAGCCGAGCGCATCGTTTACGGTGCCCTGGATACCGTCAAAGCACGCAAGAACAGCGACCCCCTGGAAATCTTCGAGAAAGCTCTCGACGCCATCGCTCCGCTGGTCGAAGTCAAGTCCCGCCGTGTAGGCGGTGCTACTTACCAGGTTCCGGTTGAAGTTCGTCCATCCCGTCGTAACGCTCTGGCAATGCGCTGGCTCGTAGACTACGCCCGCAAGCGCGGCGAGAAGTCGATGGCTCTGCGTCTGGCCGGCGAACTGCTGGATGCTGCCGAAGGCAAGGGTGCTGCAGTCAAGAAGCGTGAAGACGTGCACCGTATGGCTGAAGCCAACAAAGCGTTCTCGCACTACCGCTTCTAATTCAAGCATCAATCATTTTGCGAGGGCTTTATGGCTCGTACTACAGCAATTAACCGCTACCGTAACATCGGTATCTGTGCCCACGTTGACGCGGGCAAGACTACCACTACCGAGCGGATCCTGTTCTACACAGGTCTGAGCCACAAGATGGGCGAGGTGCATGACGGCGCCGCGACCACCGACTGGATGGTGCAGGAGCAGGAGCGCGGTATCACCATTACCTCCGCTGCCGTTACCACCTTCTGGAAAGGTTCCCGTGGTCAGTACGACAACTACCGCGTAAACGTCATCGATACCCCCGGCCACGTTGACTTCACCATTGAAGTAGAGCGTTCGCTGCGCGTACTCGACGGCGCGGTCGTTGTGTTCTGCGGTACCTCCGGCGTTGAGCCGCAGTCCGAAACCGTATGGCGTCAGGCCAACAAGTACGGCGTTCCACGTGTTGTCTACGTGAACAAGATGGACCGTGCCGGTGCCAACTTCCTGCGCGTTGTAGGTCAGATCAAGAACCGTCTGGGTCACACCCCGGTTCCGGTTCAGCTGGCCATCGGTGCAGAAGATGACTTCCAGGGTCAGGTTGACCTGATCAAGATGAAAGCCATCTACTGGAACGACGACGACAAAGGCACCACCTACCGCGAGGAAGAAATTCCTGCCGAGCTGGTGGACCTGGCCAACGAATGGCGCAGCAACATGGTCGAGGCTGCTGCCGAGGCCAACGAAGAGCTGATGAACAAGTACCTTGAAGAAGGTGACCTGTCCGTCGAAGACATCAAGGCTGGTCTGCGCGCCCGTACCCTGGCGAGCGAGATCGTTCCTGCTGTCTGCGGTTCTTCGTTCAAGAACAAGGGCGTTCCCCTGGTTCTCGATGCCGTCATTGACTACCTGCCTGCGCCAACCGAGATCCCTGCGATCAAGGGTATCCACCCTGATCTGATCGACGTGCCGAAGGATGAAGTCAAGCCTGAACAGTACGACGAGCGTCCTGCTGACGACGACGAGCCGTTCTCGGCTCTGGCGTTCAAGATCGCTACCGACCCGTTCGTGGGCACCCTGACCTTCGTCCGCGTTTACTCGGGCTTCCTGACCTCTGGTGACTCCGTCATCAACTCGGTCAAGGGCAAGAAAGAGCGCGTTGGCCGTATGGTGCAGATGCACGCCAACCAGCGTGAAGAGATCAAAGAAGTACGTGCAGGTGACATCGCTGCTCTGATCGGGATGAAGGACGTCACCACCGGTGATACCCTGTGCAACCTCGACAAGCCGATCATCCTTGAGCGTATGGACTTCCCTGAGCCGGTAATTTCGCTCTCCGTAGAGCCGAAAACCAAGGCTGACCAGGAGAAGATGGGTATCGCACTGGGCAAGCTGGCCCAGGAAGACCCGTCGTTCCGCGTCAAGACCGACGAAGAAACCGGCCAGACCATCATCTCCGGTATGGGTGAGCTGCACCTGGACATCCTCGTTGACCGCATGAAGCGCGAATTCAACGTCGAGTGCAACGTCGGCAAGCCGCAGGTTTCGTACCGCGAGAAGATCACCAAGTCCAACGTTGAGATCGAAGGCAAGTTCGTTCGTCAGTCGGGTGGTCGTGGTCAGTTCGGTCACTGCTGGATCCGTTTCTCGGAGCCAGACGTCGACGAGAAGGGCAACATCACCGAAGGTCTGGTCTTCACCAACGAAGTCGTTGGTGGTGTGATTCCGAAGGAATTCATCGCCCCGATCCAGAAGGGTATCGAAGAGCAGATGAAAAACGGCGTTGTTGCCGGCTATCCGCTGCTCGGCCTGAAGGCTACAGTGTTCGACGGTTCGTACCACGACGTCGACTCCAACGAAATGGCGTTCAAGATCGCCGCTTCGATGGCGACCAAGCAACTGGCCCAGAAGGGCGGTGGCGTGGTGCTTGAGCCGATCATGAAGGTCGAAGTTGTAACCCCGGAAGATTACCTGGGTGACGTGATGGGTGACCTGAGCCGTCGTCGTGGGATGATCCAGGGTAATGAAGACTCGGTGTCCGGCAAGGTAATCACTGCTGAGGTACCACTCGGAGAAATGTTCGGTTACGCAACCGACGTTCGTTCCATGTCTCAGGGTCGCGCAAGCTACTCCATGGAATTCTCCAAATACGCCGAAGCTCCGTCGAACATCGTCGAAGCACTCGTTAAAAAACAAGGCTAATCCCCTTTAGGCAAGAGGTTCACTGTCGTGGCTAAAGAAAAATTTGATCGTTCCCTTCCCCACGTTAACGTCGGCACCATTGGCCACGTTGACCACGGTAAGACCACTCTGACCGCAGCTCTGACTCGCGTCTGCTCCGAAGTTTTCGGTTCGGCAGT
>NZ_RHQO01000094.1:0-15569 GCF_003935475.1 Pseudomonas sp. p99-361
GCCGCGCGGGCGGCGCTCGATCTCACAGGCGCTGAAGATGCTCCGGCTACCCTTGCCAGGAACCATAGAATCTCCCATAGGCTTACGCTTCAGCCTTGCAGCAGGGGCTGGCCTGTCAGGGCCTCAGCGCAGGCAAACCAGCTCGCACAGGAAATTATAGTGCTCGAGGACAGCGACGAACCTGTGGGAGCTGGCTTGCCGGCGATTGGGCCTCAAGGCTTTGAAGTGTCCTTCCAGCCGCCACCGAGGGCGAGGAACACACCAATTTGCCCCAACGCCACTTGGCTATCGGCCGCTGCCAGTTGCGCGCGCATGTCGGTATAGGTGCGGGTCGCCTGCAAGTCCGCCAGGAACGACTCACGCCCGGCCTGGTAGTACCGGTGCGTCTGGTCTGCCGCATCCTTGGCCGACTTCTCTGCCTCGGCCAGTGCGTCACGCCGGTCCAGCAGGGCACTGTACTGCGCCAGGCGAGTCTGGGTCTCGCGGATGGCGTTCAGTACCACGCCGTCGAAATTCGCCAAGGCTGCTTGCGTAGAGGCTTCAGCCATGCGAATGCGGGCGCGTGTGCCGTTGGTGGGGATGCTCCAGCTGATCTGCGGGCCGAAACCCCAGCGGTTGGTCGACGGCTCACCAAGGTTTTCCAGAATACCAATCGTGCCCACCTGGGCACCGATGCTGATGTCCGGGTACAGCGCGCCGGTAGCAACCCCGATAGAGGCAGTTGCTGCGGCCAGCTGGCGTTCGGCCTGGCGCACATCAGGCCGGCGTTTGAGCAACGCAGCACCGTCGCCCACCGGCACCAACTGGTTCAGGTGCGGCAGCTCGGCACAATCGGCGGTGCCGGCGGGCAACTGGTCTACCGGTTTGGCCAATAACGCAGCCAAGGTGTACAGGCCGGTTTCACGCTCGGCCTTGAAGCGCGGCAGTTCGGCGCGCAAGGACTTGAACTGGGTCTGCGAGCGGGTGACCTGGGTTTCATCGCCACGACCTGCATCACGCAAGCGCTGGTTAAGCTTTACGCTTTGCTCCTGCAAGTCGAGCGACTGGCGGGCGATGTGGTATTCCTCGTTGGCCGAGCACACTTGGGTATACGCCTTGACCACGTCGGCCACCAAGGTGATGCGGGCGGTATCGGCAGCAGCCTGCACCGCGTCTGCATTGGCCTTTGCAGCCTCGGTACCACGCTTGAACGTGCCCCACAGGTCGAACTGATACGAAGCGCTGATGATGGCCTCGCCAATGTTGGCCACCGGCACCTTCTCAGGCTGCAGGAAAGCTTCGCCAGACTCCTGCAAGCGCTGGGCACCCAGTTTGACGCCGCCGTTGAAGCCACCTTGCGACTCGGCCACTTCGACCTGGGCGCGGGCCTTGGCGATGTTGGCCGCGGCTACGCGCAGCTCGGTATTGGCACTCAGAGCCTGGCGCACCAGCTCGTTCAGCCGTTGATCCTGATACAGCTGCCACCAGTCCTCGGGCACCGGCGCCGAAACCACGCTGTCGGCATCCTGGCGCAGCGGGCCATTGAGGTCGCTGCGTTGCACCGCCGCGTCCTTCGGCACCTCATAGTCGGGGCCTACCATCATGCAGGCCCCCAGCGACAGGCACAGGCCAGCCAGGATGAGCTGTTTCATGGGTGCTGGCCCTCGATGATCGACACCGTTGCGGTACGCCCGGCGATCATGCGGAAGTCCTCAGGCACTTCGTCAAACGCAATGCGCACCGGAATACGCTGGGCCAGGCGCACCCAGCTGAACGCCGGGTTGACGTTGGGCAGCAGGTTGGCGCCGCTGCTGCGGTCGCGGTCTTCGATGCCGGCGGCAAAGCTCTGCACATGGCCGCGCAGGCGGGTGTTGTCGCCCATCACGCGGATATCCACGGCATCGCCGATATGGATGCCGCCAAGCTTGGTTTCTTCGAAGTAGCCGTCGACGTGGTACGAGGCACTGTCGACCACCGACAGCACCGGGCGGCCGGCGGTGACGAATTCGTGGTTACGCGGCGCACGGTCGTTCAGGTAGCCATCTACCGGGCTGCGTACCACCGAGCGGTCGAGGTTGAGCTGGGCGGTATCGACCGCCACCTGTGCCTCGCTGACGGCCGAGCGGGCGCGGGCCACGCGGGACTGGCTTTCCTCCAGTTGCTCGGCCGCCACCAGGTTGCCCAGCTTGCGGTTGCGCTGCGCTTCGCGGGAGGCCTGGGCCAGGGTTTCCTGGCGCTCGCCGAGGGTGGCCTTGGCCTGGCGCAGGGCCAGGGTGAAGCGGTCCTGGTCGATGGTGAACAGCACGTCGCCGCGCTTGACGGTCTGGTTGTCGTGCACCTCGACTTTCTGGATCAAGCCCGACACATCGGGGGCGATCTGGATCACGTCGGCGCGGATATGGCCGTCGCGCGTCCAGGGCGCAAACATGTAGTAGACGACCATCTGCCATACGAGCACGGCGGCGAACGTCACTACCAGCAAGGTCAGGACCACACGGCCCAGGGTCAGCAAAGGTTTTTTCATGGCAGCATCAGGTTTCGGCAAAAGTGGTCCACCGCGCCAAGCAGCACGGCATACAGGGCAACGTTGAACAACGCCCGGTGCCAGACCAGGCGGTAGAAATGCATGCGCACCAGCACCGCGTGCAACCCAAGGAACAGCAGGTAGGTGCCAAGCATCATCACCAGCAGCGTGGGTAGGAACACCCCGCTGATATCCAGTTCACCAATCACAGGGGCGCTCCGTCGAGGCCGGCAGGCAGTTGCAGTTGTTCGGCGGGTTCGAGCATCACCTCCACACCTGGCAGCAGGGCAAGGCGCAGGCCGCTCAGCGCATGCAGCAGATGGGTGCGGGCATCGCCACGCTCGTACAGTTCATCCAGGTTCAGTGCCAGCCGCGCCCGCTCCATGTTGCGCAGCAGCGCGGCCGGCGCGTGCAGCCGCTGGCCAGCATGCAGGCAGGCGGCGTAGTGCGCACCCACCTCGGTAACCACGGTGTTGAGGCGGTCACGGGCTTGCTGACCAGCGCGCGGCAGATAGGCCAGCAAGTCGAGCAGGTTCAACCCCACACGCAGGTCACGCAGCGCTACACCGCTGTCCTGGCCCGTTTGCGAAAGGCGCGGCAGGTGCTGCATCAGGCGGTCGAGCATCTGTACGCCAAGCTTGCGGTGTTCGGCCAGGGTCGCCGGCTCGGTCATTTCGACAATGTCGCGCCAGGCGAAGCGGGTCATGCGCTTGGCAGCCAGCTCTACCCCAAAGGGGCGCATGACCAACGTCCAGATGAAGGCGAACAGCAGGCCGACAGGGCCGGCCAGGTTGGAATTCAGGAAGGTGAAGAAGTCGGCATCATAGGCGCCCTGGATGCTAATGAAAGTCGAGGTGTTGACGATGGTCAGCAACGTGCCCAGGTAAAAACGCGGTTGCACGGTCAGGGTGCCGACGCAGATGAACGGCACGGCAAAGGCCAGCACCAGCATCGGGAAGTCGTGCAGGTTGGGCAGCACCAGGAACAGGTACAGGCTGGAGAAGATCACCGACAGCAAGGTCCAGAAGAAGAACCGGTAGATCTGCGGTGCCGGGTCGTCCATGGCCGCGAAGAAACTGCACGACACGGCCGCGAGAATTACCGCGCTGGCGCCGTCGTTCCAGCCCAGGCCAATCCACAGGCCACAAGCGACGATGATCGCCAGCACCGTGGTGGCCACCGAGTACAGCATCAGGCCACGGTCGAAGAACGGTGTCAGGCGGCCCAGGCGCCAGTGCCGGTACACGGCCCGCCAGGGCGTGGCATCGTCGGTGCGCAGGGCATGTTGCAAGGTGCAGCAGTCCTGCCACAGGTCGGCCCATTCGGTCAGCCGGTACAGGGCGTTGGATAACAGCAGCTCGGCGCGCTGGTCGAGCATGGCGGCAGCGGGCTGCAGGCGCTCGATCTGCTCGTGCAGCGCAGCCCAGCGGGCGACAGAAGCGCTGGCGGCAGTCCCTTGCAGCCATTCGCGAGCGCTGGCGAGCACAGGCTGCAACTGGGCGAACTGAGCCGGGGCGCGGCCCTCCAGTGCAACCAGCGCATCATCGAGCGCATCGATGACCGGCAGCAGGTGAATCATCCGCCCACGCAGCTCACGGGCGTTTTTCAGGGTGTGCGGTCCAGCCCCTTCGTGGCCGAGCTGGCCGATCATCAGCTCCAGCGAGTTGAAGGTGGTGACCATCGCCCCGCGCATGCCGCCGACCTTGTCGGTGCTGCCAGCGCGGGCCAGGTAGGTATCGCTGTAGTTAAGGGCCTCGGTAAACCAGTTGCCGGTGGCGCCGACCACCACTGGGGCCAGCCGACGAGGCCAGAAAATGGCGCCAACGACGGCTGCGCAGACGATGCCCAGGCAGATTTCCTGGGCGCGGGAAGACGCTACGTCAAACACCGCCAGGGGGTTATCCACAACCGCCAGTGCGATCATCGGCAAGGTGTAGCCGGCCAGCATCAGCATGTAGTTGTTGGCCGTGCGCAGGTTCAGCGAAAGGAACAGCAGGGTGCCGGTCCACAGGGCGATGGCAATGCTCAGCAGCAACGGCGACTGTACCAGCGGTGGCACCAGGAGGACCGCCCCCCCGGCACCGAGCAAGGTGCCCACGGCACGGTACAGCGCCTTGGAGCTGGTTGGGCCAACGAAGGGGCTGGAAACGATGTACACCGTGGCCATGGCCCAGTAGGGCCGCGGCAACTGCATGAGCAGGGCAATGTACAGGGCGATCATCGAGGCCGCGAAGGTGCGCACCCCGTAGAACCAGTCCCGCGCCGGGGGGACCGAGCTGAAGAAGCCGTTCATGCCACCCCGCCTGCACCGCCCAGGCCGGCAGCCTCGAAGGCGCGCAGCACGCGCAAGGCGGCTTCCAGGTCAGCCTGATCGATGCCTTGCAGCACATCCCTGCGCACGCGCACCAGTTCGGCTTCGATGGCTTCGGCCAAGCGGCGGCCTTCAGCGGTGAGGCTCAGGGCCTTGGCGCGACGGTCGAGGGGGTCTTCACTGCGGCAGACCAGGCCAGCCTTGCACAGTTGGTCGAGCAGGCGTACCAGTGACGGGCTTTCCAGGCCGGCTGCCTGGGCCACCGCCACCTGATGCACACCGTCGCCGAGGCGCACGATCATCAGCAGCGGCGCAGCGCAGGCCTCGGAGATGCCGTAACTGGTCAACGCGCAATGGCAGATGCGCCGCCAATGGCGAGCCGCAACTACCATGCCACTGCTGACCTGCAGGCGTAGGAGATCAAGGGACATGAACAGTATCCAGGTATATTCATAGTTTGCTAACTATCAATATACGCTCGTACCTCCCCCTTTCGTCAACAGCGGGTGATGAGGGGTATCGATGAATGGTTGTGCATGCTGGAGGGTGTATTGCCTGTGCTGGCGCTATCGCCGGCAAGCCGGCTCCCACAGGTATTGCAAACATATTGCAGCCTGTGGTCGCCTGTGCGAGCGGGGGAATCAGGGGTGTATCTGGTCTTCCAGCTTCATGGTCAGGGCGAGTGTGCTGCCCATCTGCAAGGCGCGGTCGCGCCACTGCAGGTAGCGCACGCTGTCACGGCTGCTGAAATGCACCGCCAGCTCTTCGGCCGCCTGTACCACCCCTGCGGCTGCCGCCAGTTCCAGCCAGTACAATGCAGCCTTGATGTCGGGTTCCACGTACAACCCGTGCATCAAGCGATAACCCACCTCGAAGCGGCAACGCGCTTCGCCACGCTCGGCCCCGCGCATGAACCACTGGTAGGCCTGCACCAGGTCTACCTGCCATTGCTGCTCGCCATCGCACACTTCTTCTTCATACAGGTCACCCAGGGCCGCCGCGGCATGCAGCATGCCGCGCTCGAAGGCCTGCCGGTAGCAATCCGCCGCCTGGGCATAGGAGGGGTCGATACCCTTGCCGAAGTAATGCTGCTGCCCCAGGTTGAACCATGCGGCAGCATTGCCCTGCAGTGCCGCCATGCGCAACAGGTGCCCGGCCAACACGGTGTCAGCGCGCCAATACTTGCCGTTGAGCCAGATCCAGCCGAGGTCGTTGAGCGCCGCTACGCTACCTTGCAATGCCTGGCGGCGCAGGTCGGCGTAAACGGCCTGCAGGTCACTGGCTTCGTCCAGGCGGTTGATCAGCAGCGAGCGCTGGCTGGGCAAGCCTACCCCGGCGAACAACCGATGCCGCCTGCCGGCCGGTGCCGGGGCGGCGATGACCCGTTCGGGCAAAAGGCGGGCAAGCAGCGAATGGATATTGCTGGCAGCAGACATGTTCATCCTCATTGAACGACGCACAACCCCAACCTTCGGCTGTGATGAGGCGTGATTCTGCGTGATGTCACGTCAAAACCTGTCGCGAACGATTCGGCATCAGGCAACCAAATGCGACTTACTTGATCTGAGCAGGGCGTGGCCAATTGCCATGCCCCTCGCCTGCCGCCATGCTATGACGGCAAGCCTAGACAAGGACGTTATCTTTTGCCGTTCGCCACCACCCGCGCCACCCTCAGCCGCCAATGGGCGCTGCTACGTCAGCTACCCAGTCGCTCTCCAGGCATTACCAGCGCCGAACTGGTGTGGCGCCTGCGCGATGTGGGCTTCACTGTCAGCAAGCGTACCGTTGAACGCGACCTGAATGAGCTTTCGTTGATTTTTCCGCTAGAGCGCAATGACAAGAGCATACCGTTCGGCTGGCACTGGGCGGCCAGTGCCGTGGGCGAACTGCGCGGTAATTTCGACTTGTTGAGCCACTTGCGCGGCGATGCACTGCAACCGGCCCAGGGGGAGGGCGTGGAGTTGGTGGCGTGGATCAGCGATGCATTGGCGCGGCAGTTGCGCGAGGCGCCGCTGAGCAGCGACATGCAGCTGACGGCGCTGGAGCATGGGCACCGGCTGCGAGCCACGGTCAGCGATGGCTGGCCGCTGCGCTGGTGGCTATTGAGCCAGGGTGATGGGGTGGTGGTGGAGCAGCCGACGGGGTTGCGCGAGGCGATTGGCAAAACCCTGAGCAATGCGGCTGCGCAGTACCAGAAGATGTAGCCTGTACTGCCCCTATCCCCGTCAAGCCAGCTCGGGCACGCCAAACGCCGCAAGCAAGATTGTCGCCGACCTTAGGCGCTGGCTTGCCGGCGTCCGGGCCGGTACAGGTCAGCGCTGCATCCCCCAGCGCCGCACGGTCAGCCGCTCAAGGGTATTGAACACCAGTCCTTCTACCAGCAGACCAATCAGGATCACCACCGCCAACCCGGCAAACACCTTGTCGGTATACAGCTCGTTGCGATTCTGAAAGATGTACCAGCCAAGCCCGCCTTTGCCACTGCTGGCCCCGAACACCAGCTCAGCAGCGATCAGGGTGCGCCAGGCAAATGCCCAACCGATCTTCAAACCCGACAGGATCGATGGCAAGGCCGCCGGCACCAGGATGTACAGCACTAGCCGCAGACCTTTCAGGCCATAGTTGCGGCCTGCCATGCGCAGGGTCTCGGACACGCCGAGGAACCCAGCGTAGGTGTTGAGCGCCAGCGCCCAGAGCACCGAATGCACCAGCACGAAGATCAAGCTGTTATCACCCAGGCCGAACCACAGCAAGGCCAGTGGCAACAGCGCGATGGCCGGCAGTGGGTTGAACATCGAGGTCAGCGTGCCCAGCAAGTCACGCCCCAATTGGGTCGAAACGGCCAGACTGGTTAGGCCGAAGGCAAGGACGATACCCAGCACATACCCTTTGATCAGGATTACCAGCGAAACCCCGACCTTGGCCAGCAGCTCGCCACTGACCAGGCCGTCCCAGAGGGCCACGGCGGTTTGCAAGAAGCCGGGCAGCAGCAAGTCATTGCTCTGATAGCGGGCGACCGCCTCCCAGAGTACGGCGATAACCAACAGAAGTGCCGCCTTGCGCAGCCAGCCCTGCTGCCACAGGCGCTGGGCCAAGGGTAATTGCCGCTCCACAGGAACACTGAGCAGGGGCTGCAGTTGCACTTCATATTCCCGGCGTAAAGGGGTAGTGGTCATGGCTGAGACTCCTTCAGTAAGCAACGCGAATATCGTTGAAGCCAAGACCTTCATGCGGCTCGGGCGTATCCGCCTCGTCGAACAGCAAGCGGTGAATGCGCCGGGCACTGGCCTGGAAGTCACTCCCGCCCAAGCTGCCCAGGTCATACTGATGGCTGTGCACCTCAGCACGCACCCGCCCTGGGTGGGGCGACAGCAACAGGATGCGGTTGCCGACCACCAGTGCTTCTTCGATGGAGTGGGTCACGAACAGCAAGGTGAAGCGGACTCCCTCCCATAACGACAGCAATTCTTCCTGCATCTTTCGCCGGGTCAGGGCGTCCAGAGCAGCAAACGGCTCGTCCATCAGCAGGATCTTCGGCTGCGTGGCCAAGGCGCGAGCAATCGCTACGCGAGCTTTCATGCCGCCCGACAAAGTGTGTGGGTAGGCATCGGCGAAAGCCGCCAGGCCGACCTTGTCCAGGTAATGCAGCGCTCGCTCCTGGGCCTCGGCACGTGTTAGCTGGCCCGACACCAGTAGCGGGAACATGACATTCTGCTTGACCGTTTTCCACGGAGGCAGCTGGTCGAACTCCTGGAACACCACAATACGGTCAGGCCCTGGGCCGCGGATCGCCTGGCCCTGCAACAGCATCTGCCCTTCCTCGGGCGCAATGAACCCGGCTACTGCCTTGAGCAAGGTGGACTTGCCGCAACCGGACGGCCCGAGCAACACAAAACGGTCGGCAAGGTCGACTTCGAAGCTGACTTGGTGAGTAGCGCGCACCACGCGCTGCGCGGTGCGGTATTCGAGGCTGAGGTTGTCCACCTTGAGCAAAGGCGGTGTGGCGACACGGCTCAGGTTGCTGGCCGCGTGGCCTGGCAAAGGGGCGGTCATGATCGCTCAGCTCCCCTGCAACGGGCGTTCATCCTGGAAGAAATAGTCCTTCCACGATTCGGGCTTGTGCTTGATGGCGCCGACCCGATACAGGAAATCGGCCAGCTTGTAGGTATTCTTTGGCGTGATTGTGAACTCGTATTGCGGGTTGTCGATCAGCTTGATCAGCGCGTCGCGGTCGATCTTGGCCTTGGTCACGCGGATGTAGGTATCGGCAGCGGCTGCCTTATCGTTCTGGGCGAAGTCTGCCGCTTCGGCCAGGGCGTCGACAAAGGCCTTGTAGGTTTTTGGGTTGTCCTTGCGGAATTTTTCGGTGGCAAACAGCAACGTCGGCGAGTTGGGGCCGAGCAGGTCATAGCTGTTGAGCACCACGTGCACGTTCTTGTTGGCCAGTACCTGATCTTGGAACGGCGGATTGGAGAAGTGCCCGTTCAGTTCGGTGCCGCCGGCCAGCAACGCGGCAGTGGCGTCTGGGTGCGGTACCGCCAAGGTAAACTTGTCGAGCCGGTTGTATTCCTTGTCGCCCCACTGTTGGGCAGCGGCGTACTGCAGGAAGCGCGACTGCACCGAAACGCCTACCGCCGGCACCGCGATGCGGTCCTTGTCGGAGATGTCGGCAATAGTCTTCACATTGGGGTTGCTGCTGACCAGGTAATACGGGAAGTTGCCCAGCGAAGCCACGGCCTTGACGTTCTGCCGACCCTTGGTGCGGTCCCAGACGGTCAGCAGCGGGCCGACGCCAGCGCCGGCGATGTCCACCGAGCCAGACAGCAAAGCGTCATTGATGGCCGAACCACCCGACAGTTGGGCCCAGTCGACTTCGATGTCGATGCCCTGCTCTTTACCGTGCTTCTCGATCAGGTGCTGGTCGCGTACCACGTTAAGTAGCAAGTAGACGATGCCAAACTGCTCGGCTATGCGGATCTTGCCTTCTGCTCGTGCCACGGCAGGGGCTGCCAGACTGCTTGCGACCAGGCTAACGCCCAAGCCGATACTTGCCGCCAGGCGGCTGATGGGTTTGCGCATGATGGTTTCCTCAGTCTTCAGAAAGGGGCATCGCCCTGGATAGTGGTGCGGTAGAGCTTGCGCCGCAGGTGGGAGGGGCAACCGGTAGCCAGGTGGATCAGCGAGCGGTTGTCCCAGAACACCAGATCATGGGGCTGCCACTGGTGGCGATAGAGGTTCTGCTCCAGTACGCTCAGGGCGTACAGCTGTTGCAACACGTCGCGGCTTTCGTCGTCTGGCAGGCCAACAATGCGAGTGGTGAAGCCTTCGCTGACAAACAGCGCCCTACGGCCGTTTTCCGGGTGGGTACGCACCACCGGGTGGATGACCTCCTTCACCTGAGCCAACTGCTCGGCAGTCAAGGTCGGGCGCCAGTTACCCTCAAACTTGGTTTCTGCGTAGCGGGCAGTGTACGAGTGAGCGGCGCTGCGGCCTTCGACCACTTTGCGCAGGGCGTCAGGCACGGCGTCCCAGGCTTTATGCATGTCGGCAAACAGGGTGTCGCCACCTTCACTGGGCAACTCCTGCGCATGCAGCATGGAACCCAGGCTAGGCAGTTCCTTGTATGACAGGTCCGAGTGCCAGAACTTGCCGGCGTCACCCAGGCCGATGTGCTGGCCGTTTTCGATGATGTTGGAAACGATCAGGATCTCGGGGTGGCCAGCAAGCAGGAACTGCTTGAGCACGTGGATCTGCAATTCGCCGAAACGTCGGCTGAAGGCTATTTGCTGTTCCGGGCTGATGCGCTGGTCGCGGAACACCAGCACATGATGATCGAGGTGGGCACGACGGATTCGGCTGAAATCCTCGGCGTTGACAGGCCTGGCCAGATCCAGGCCGATGATTTCGGCACCGGTGGCTCCGGCGAAAGGGCGGATTTCGAAGGGTTGCGGCTGGGCGCTGTCGATGATCGACAATGCGTTCGAGGCGGCTGACATTATTCACTCCCACGCAGTGCGCGACTTCAATTCGCGCAACGATCAGAAACGCACGGGGATTTCCCGTGTGGGTTCAAGTCGTGCGGCGCATCGATTGGTCGACGGGTACGCAGTGGAAGCAACTATAAAGTCATAAACAAGATATTTTAAATACCATTAAGGAATATCAATAGCATCGCAACCGAGGCGTCGTAGCCTCAGATCAACCCGCCCTGCTCATCTTCGTCGATCAGGTTATTCAGGCTGCTGAGGGCCTTGCGCGCGGTAGCGCGGTTCAGCAGCTTAGCCTGTGCCCCCGGCGGCAGGTCAGTGATCTTGAATACCCCTTTGGCAGTCAGCACATCGATCAGGTCTTCAAGTACGCGGATCATGTCCAGGTCACTTTGCTTGAGCTGATTGAGGCTGTTTTCCACGACGTCATCAGCAAACCATTCCTGAATATCGGCGTGGTCGGCGGGGAGCATCTCGGTGAACGCATCAAAAGCGGCTGCCTCTACACGCAGCAACTCACCGGCGGCATTGCGTTGCACGTAGAACATGGCGGTGTCCCTCGTCACTTTGGTTCCTTGTTGGTAGGCAGCAGCATAGGCAAAGATCAGCGGGCACGCAGGCCCAACGCCTGAGTATGCGCTGTCGGAAGATGCCGGGAAAGAGCCGGCACGGCCATTACCCGGTTGATGGGGCCCTTGCGGGCGCGGCTTTGTGGGATCAAGCAGGGGCCACGACGGTAAGGCGCGGCCCCTTCAACACATCAGCTGTCCTTGTTATGGATGATGATGGTCGGGTCAGCACCACTGATCAACGAGTTGATCGTGGTGTTGGACCAGTTCACCCCTTCGAGCTTGATGGTCACATCGGCATTGGCGATACCCCCTGCGGCGTTGAGCTTGCCTTCGCTGCTGACCTGCAAGGTGGTTGTACCTTCAACCGTGGTGAGTTTCAGGTAATTGTCGATGGTACTGCCCTTCTCGCCTTGCAGCAGATCGCTCAAGTCGATCTTGTCCTTGTCCCCCATCTTGAAGTCTTTGATGACGTCGTTACCGAAATCACCCGCCTTCCACACGAAGGTGTCTGCGCCGCTGCCACCAATCAGGATATCGTCGCCCTGGCCACCGATGAGGGTGTCGTTCCCGGTACCGCCCAGCAGGATATCGTTGCCTTTGCCACCATCGAGCGTGTCGTTACCACCTTGGCCAAAGAGAATGTCGTTGCCATTGCCGCCCGACAGAATGTCGTTGCCGTCTTTGGCGCCGGAGATGTCAAACTCGTTGTAATGCTCAGTGATGTACTGGTGGACATTGCTGGTGGTGATGGAGCTGACATCAACGCCGCTCTTCTGTGCGACATAGCTTTGCAGGGCCTGGTAGCCCTCGCTGACGACACCATTGAGGGTAATCAGGTCACCGAAGATGATGTCGTTGCCGTTGCCACCGTCGATGGTATCAGCACCTGGCACCGTGGCTTCGGTATGACCGAGAATCGCCTTCGCCAGGTCGGACGGGTCGATGTTGGTCTGCGGCTTGCCTGCGCTGTCGTAAGGCTTCAGGTCGCTCAGTGTGACATCGCTGTTCAGGCCGATTGCCTGCACCTTGCTCAAACCATTGGTACCGCCAAGTACTGCGAAGCTGGCATTGGAGCCGGCCGCCGAGTCTACGTAGTTCCAGTAGTCTCCATAGCCCGTGCCATCGAGGTTCGAGAACTCGTAGGTCCCGTCCCCTTGCGCATGGAGCGTGCCGACGGTCTTGGTGGAGTCGAGCACCAGCACACCCGAGCGGTTTTCGGTGTACGTCAGGACTTTGACCGACCCTGCACTACTGATCTCGATCTTGTGCGTGTAGTCCGCCCAAGCACTGAAGGTATCACCCATCTTGTAGTTGTTGACGTTAACCACATCGTCCAGGTACTTGCCGCCAGTCCACAGGCGGGGGTTGGTCGATTCGCCACTCTGATAGTACGTCGGTTTACCGTCGGTGATGAAGTAAGTCAGGTTGTCGGCACCGGTGTTGCTGGTGGCCATGGTGCTCTTGAAGAAGTTGGACGTGGTCTTGAAGGCGTCTTCATAGTTGGTGCCGCCCCCGTTGTAACCACCCACCATCGAGTTCAGTACCGCCTGCAGCTTGCTCAATGCATCCGCGTCGGCAAGGTTCACCGCCACGTTCTTGTTGACCTGGGTGTCGAAGTCGACGAGGAAGATGTTCACCGTACCGGAAGTATCAGCACCCAGGCTGGCCTTGAGCGAGTTGAATACCGAAGCCAACTGTGTCTTGGCATCGGCAATCGACTTATCACTCATGCTGCCCGAACTGTCGACCATGAAGGCGATGTTGTAGTTCTTGCCCTGCACCACGTTCAGGCCCGCCACGTCGGCGACGATGATGTCGTTACCTTCGCTGCCGGTCATGGCGTCGCTGCCCGATGTGCCTACGCTGGCCTTGTAGGTCGCGGGATACACGGTTACCGGGATATTGCCGGTGGTAATAGCCGAACCACCCACGCTTTCAGTGGCAGTCGAGATGACCGTGACGTCGAACGAACCTTTGTAGTAGGTCGGTGGCGTCAGCGTCAGGCTGCTGAGTTTCCAGCCCGTTACGTCCACCGGCGTGCTGCCTACCGTGACAGTATGGCCTGCACCGTCGCTGAGTACGGTCCCTTTGGGGATACCACTGAGGCTTACGCTCAGGGTTTCCGAACCGTCAGTGTCGGTCAGGGCGGTGGAGATAGCCACCAGTTTGACCGAGCCGCCCTCCGGCCCCTCGTTGAGCTTGTAGCCGTCGTAGTAGCTTTGCCCGTTCACAGTGTGCAGATCGGACACGCCCAGGCCAGCCTTGGCCATCTCGGTCACGTTCTGGTACATCTTGATGTTCGAGCTGCTCAGGTCGGTAACGCCACCGTCGCCGACCTTGATGTTCAGGTCATAGCTGCCTGGGCCGGCCTGGTTGGCATGGTAGACCTCGATCGGGTAGTAGCCGCTGGTGTTTGGGGTAAAGGTCCCCGACACCTGGCCACCAGCACCCCAGGTGGCAGTGACCACAGTCTTGCCGCCGATGGTGACCACGAAGCTGTCGTCTGCAGTGCCGCTGAAGGTGTAGGTCTTGCCGGCTTCGAGGTAGATCAGGCCAGAGGTTTTCGAGCCGGTGCCACCTGCAACGCTGCCATCGGACTGAACATTGGTCGTGGTGCTGCTGGAGCTGGCACTGCCCGAGTTGGCAAAGACCGCCTTCAGGTCATCGCCGGTAATGCCGTTACCCCCCGTGCCCAGACCTTTGAGGCTGTTCCAGACTTCCTTGGTGAGGCCTTTGGAATCGATATCGGCGCTGCCGAAACTCAGCGTCGGCTTGTCGGCAACCGGGCGAATGTCGACCTTCATGGTCGAATCTGTGCCTACGTTGGTGCCGTCATTCGCCTTGAACTTGAATTGCGCGTAGTCGGCTTGCTGGTTGCCCACGCCGTTGCCGCCATAATTATCGGTACCCGACTCGTTGCGCAGCGGAACGAACTTCAGGTTGCCGGCCTCGATGCTGGCCTGGCTGACAACCTGGCCAACGCCCACATTCGTCCAGGCCGTGCCGTTGAAGAACTGCAACGTGCCGGAACCCGGGATCGAGCTGATGGTTACCGACAGACCAGTGTTGCCATCGGGGTCGGAAACATTGAAGTCGCTCCAGGCAAACACATAGTCGGTGTCTTCCACACCAAACACTGCACCGTCGCGCGAAACCGGCACGTGGTCGTTGTCCACGATGGCCGTGGTAACGCTCGACTTGCTGGTATCCACCTGCAGGTTCTCGAACTTGCCACCCGACACGCCTACGATCGTCACCACAAAGTTTTCGGTACCCTCGACCAGCTTGTCGTCGATGGTGCCGATGGTGAACGTGGTACCGCTGCTATTGGCCGGAATCTTCACAGTGGTCACACCGATGAAGTCCTCGCCGTTCTTGGCGGTGCCGCTGTAGCTGAGCGTGACGGTGACTTCGTCCTTGGCCTCGTGGGTGAGGTTCAGGGTGTAAGTACCCGTCTCGCCTTCGTTCAGAGACGTCGTGCCGTTGATGCTGACTTTAGCAACGTCACCTTGGCCAGACGGCTCGTCGGTTACCGATGTGCTGACGCTGGTGGTGCTCGGCACCAGTTTCTCGAACACCTTGTCGCCGCTCACGGTGATGTCGGTGATCGACTTGGTGATCGTCGGCTGGCCGCCTACGTACACGTCGTCCGGTGCATTGATGGTGACGCTGCCGGTGGCCGAACCCGCATTGATGGTGACCTGGGTGCCACCGCTCAGGGTGACGGTTACACCGCCATGGCCGGTAACCGGCAGGTTGCTGTTATCGCCCACCAAGGTCACGGTGTACGTAATCGCGCCACCTTCGGCCACGGTGGACTTGTCCACCGACAGCACTGCAGTGACCTTGCTTTCGGTATCGGTCACGCTGACCGAGGCCGGGTTGCTGAACTCCAGCTTCTCGAAGGTGGCGTTCGGCACTTCGGCCTTGCTGATACCTACCGTGACGGTGCCCGGGTCCTTGAACACGTCGTCACCTTGCGCCGGTGCGGTGTAGACCTTGCTGGTCTCGCCCGCTTTGAAGAGCACGGTGTCGTTGTTGCTCAGGGTGACGGTCAGGTCCTTGTCCAGCGGCTTGTTCAGGCTGACGGTGAAGGTCGGTGCAGTGGCTTCGTTGACCGAAGACTGGTTGGCAACGATGCTGACCTTGACCAGGTCACCTTGGCCAGACGGTTCATCGGTTACCGATGTGCTGAC
>NZ_RHQO01000095.1:0-15415 GCF_003935475.1 Pseudomonas sp. p99-361
GGCGGTCGCGCGCACCTGGCACAGGGGTTACTGGCCCGAAACAAACGTAGGAGCGAGCGCAGCTCGCGATGCGCCGCACGGGCGGCGCTCGCTCTCACAGGCGCTGCATATCTTCTGACGAACATCTGCCAGCCCTGATGCGATCCCTGTGGGAGCCGGCTTGCCGGCGATAGGGCCGGTGAAGGTCACGGATCAATCAGACCAGATGCAGGTGGTTGTCCCAGAACCCGGACGGCAGGCTCATCGGTTGCCCGACCAGTTGTGCCTTGGTGCAATCGTAGAAGCGGCAGCGGCCCTGCCCGGAGGTCACGACAAACCCGTCCTTGACCGCACCGACCCCGGCACAGTCGGGCATAGGGGCGTCGAGCCGCACAGCGCCGCTGTCCAGGTCCCAGATAAACAGGCGGTTGGCCCGTGGTGCGGTCAGCGCCACCAGCCGCAGCTCGCTGTGAATCGCTACACTGGCGGTGTACTGGGCCATGGCCTGCAGCTGCTGCTCGGGCACCGGAAAGGCCTTGAACGGCTCGCCCGGGCGCTTGATCGCCAGCAACTCGGCCGTTTCATCGGCGTCGCCCATGAACTGCTGGCAGGCGGCAATGGTGCCATCGCTGCCCACTGCCAGGTGGCGCACGCTGTTCATCTGCTGGGCGAGGGTTTCCTTGCTCAACAAGGTGCCGTCACGCTGCATCAGCACCAGGCTCGGCTCCATGGCATCGAGGTTCATCTCGACCCGGCTTTCGGCCTCGGTGCGGATCCCGCCGTTGGCCACCACCAGGGTTTCGCCGTCGGGTAGCCAGGCCACCTCGTGCGGGCCAATGCCGTGGGTGGGGAGCTCGCCGGTGTGTACCAGGCGCGCACCTTCGAAGCGGTACACGCCAAGCACGCCCCGCCCCGGGTCACGGGTGTCGTTCTCGGTGGCGTACAGCCATTCGCCGCTTTTGTGCACCACCGCATGGCCGTAGAAGTGCCGGTCCGCTTGCGAAACCACCGTTTGCAGCAAGCGCCCGTCGCGCAAGTCGACCAGGTAGCTTTCGGTACCGGGGCGGCGAGCGACAAACAGGGCGATCGGCTGTTCAGGGTGATGGATGATGGCATGGCAACGCTGGGCAACCTGGGTGCTGAACACCTGGGTGCCGTCCAGGCGGAACCCCACGGCATAGTGCTTGCCGTCGCCGTCGTCACGCGCCGAGAGCAGCAAGGGTTCGCTGCCTTTGTTGCGGAACAGGCTCCAGCCACCCAGGGTAAGGGCGCTGAGCATTACGCTACCGAGTTTGATTGCCTGGCGTCGCAGCATGATCAGTCACCGTCGTTGGCATTGAAGCCCAGCTGGATGTTCAACGCCTTGGCCAGGTCGCCTTCGTGCAGGCGGTGGACCACGTTGAGGCTGTCATAGAGCTGGTTGAGGGTTTGTTGGCCGGCGTCGTCGGCCAGCAACTCGCCCAGGGTCTTCTGGTTGTCGGCCAGCAGTTTGAGCGAGGTAGCGTAGGCGGCGTCGATCTTGTCTGCCAGCGCTTTCTGATCGCTGGGCAGCAGGCCGCGCAAACCCTGGTTGTCGACCCCAACCCACACGGTCTGGGCAGCCTTGAGGGTGGCCTCCAGGCTTTTCAGTGAGCTGTGGCTGCGCCAGGCCTCGGCCTGCAGCGGCTGCGCGATGCCCTTGCTCTGGCGGCCCATGGGGGCACCGAGTTTTTTCTTCAGCGTATCCAGTGCGGTCACCTGGGAGCGCAGCAGGTCGGCGATGGCCTCGTGGGAATCGGCGTAGCGCTGGTTGGGGAACTTGGTCATCTGCGAGAGCATGCCGTCGGTGCTGTTCCAGCTCTTGAGGATGTCCTCGGCCAACAGCTTCTGGTGCTCGCTGATGGCGACCAGCAGCGGGCAATAACGGGCCTTCTGTTCGGCTGTGGCGATGTCCGGCTTGCTGTCGAACAGAATGTATTCATAGGCCGACAGCCCACGCACCACCACGCTGGCCTTGCCCAGGGCGGCCACATCGACTGGCTTGTCGCTGTTGACCAATTGCTCTACCTGGCGGCCGACCAGGTTTTTCTTGTCGGGCCAGAACTGCACCTGCCAGGCGCGGTTGCCTTCGGCCAGAGGGCCCACCAGCAGCGGTTGCAGTTCAGCCCAGGCTTTTTGTGCGTTGAGGAAGTCGGCACGGGCCTTTTCCAGGTCTTCCTTGCCTTCGCAGTAGGCCAAGGCGCTGGCGGCCAGGGTACGGTCGGCTTCGACCCAGCGGCTGTAGGTGGGCAGGATCACCTGTTTGGCGATGGCGGCGGAGGTCACTGCTTGCGGGTCCTGCGGCGAGCAGGCGCCAAGGGCGAGTGCGGCGAGGCTGGTGAACAACAATTTGGGTCGGAACATGCCGGCTCCTTTGCGCGTTTAAAGGGAATTCAGGAACGCCAGCAGCGCGGCGCGCTGCTCGGCATTGAAGGTGAGAACGAAATTGCGTGCCGCTTCGGCTTCGCCGCCATGCCAAAGCACGGCTTCGAGCAGGTTACGCGCGCGGCCATCGTGCAGGAACTGGCTGTGGCCACTGACCGTTTCGCTCAGGCCGATGCCCCACAGCGGCGCGGTACGCCAGTCCTGGCCGTTGGCGGCGAATTCGGTGCGCTCGTCGGCCAGGCCCGGCCCCATGTCGTGTAGCAGCAGGTCGCTGTAGGGGCGGATGACCTGGTTGGCCAGCTCTGGTTCGGTTGCATCGGCGGCGGTGGTGAACTGCGGTGTATGGCAACCCTGGCAGCCGGCCTGGTAGAACAGGTTCTTGCCCGCCAGCACCTGTGGCGCGCCCACGTCGCGGCGTGCCGGCACGGCCAGGTTGCGGGTATAGAAGGTGACCAGGCGCAGAATGTTGTCGCTGACTTCCTTCTCGCCATCGGCGCCATCGCCATCGGGTGCAGCCAGGCACGCGGCTTGTGCCGCCGTGCAGTCGTCCTTGGGCTGCAGGGTACTGGTCAGGCCCATGTCGCCGGCGAAGGCGTGCACGTTCTGCTGGTTGACGTTGGGTTGGCCGGCCTTCCAGCCGAAGCGCCCGACCACGGTCTTGCCCTGGGCGTCATCCCATACCCGGTTGGCCCGCCCGCGAATGCCGTCGTGGTTACGGTCGTCGGGGTCTTCGTTGGCCAGCAGGGCGGCTTCGGGGATGGCTTCGAGCAGGCCCAGGCCGATCATCGGCGGGGCCACCCGTGCGGAAAACCGGGTGTCGGGGTGCATCACGCCGTAGCCCAACTGAGTGATTTGCAGGCTTGGCTTGCGCAGTTGCACCTGATGGCCATCCTCGAACGTCACCGTGTGCTGGGCATAGCTCACCCGCACCTTGCCTTCCGGGGCCACGCCGGGGATGGCCATGTCTTGCAACTGGGTGCCATAGACCGGTTCCGGCACCACGCCGATGCGCTCGATCACCTTGGCCAGGTAGGGTTGGTCAGGGATAGACAGGCGCACCAGCATGCCGACGGCGTTGCTGTCATTGGGGGCTGGGGGATGACCACGGCCGTCGCGCACATGGCAGTTCTGGCAGGCATTGGTGTTGAACAGCGGGCCCAGGCCATCGCGTGCAGTCGTGGTGGAGGGGGCGATCACCCAGGGGCTGCGGAAGAAGCTGTTGCCTACGGCGAAGTCCAGCCGCCGTTCCGGCGAAAGGTTGGCCGAGGGCTGGGCGTAGGCGTTGCGGTCACTGCGCTGTACGGTGGCCAGGCCAGCCGACAAGGCTTCGCCGGGCTCGGCCTGGGTGAAGCGCGGGGCGTCGTCACAGGCAGCGAGGGCAAAGGCCAGCAGCAAGGGGCTGAGTCGAAACAGCGACAAGGACATCGAGAATCCTGGGCTTGAGCAAAAAACCGGCGTGCAAGCTTAGCAGGCCCAGGATCATTGAATAAGAGCAATTTGCGTTTGCTCGATGAAATCGTCGTTGCTTGTGGCCCTCAGGCGATATGCAGCTTGAACTGGCGGTTCACCAGGCTGACGATCAGGTTCTTGTGGCCACCATTGCGATTGTTGCCGGCCACTTCGATGACCTCGTCGCTGTCATAGTCCATGGTGTGGGCAGCGAGCTGTTTGATGGCATTCTCGTGGGCCGGTTTCCAGTAATCCTGAAAGACCCAGATGCTGGCTTCGGCAGCGGGGCCGAGAATGAGGCGCAAGGCTTTGTGGTTTTCATTGGTATTGCCGATCCACGGTACGGCCAGTTCGCCGTTCCAGGCGTGCTGGGCGCCGACTGCAACGCTTTTGCTGCGGTTCTCACCGTCGACCACGGTCAGGGTGTAGGGGGTGTTGTTGGCGATGGAGCACAGGTAGGTGACGCTGGCCATGTGAAGGTCCTTTTACGGTCGGGTTTCTGGGCGGGGTAGCGGGCTGCTCGGGCTGCGGTAGACGTAAACGCCAAGCAAGGTGATCTCGTTGAAAGGCGGGTCCAGTTCGGCGGGGTCGAAGCGCCCCAGCAGCTGCAGGCCCTGGGCAAAGGCGACAGCCTCGAACATCTTGCGGTCGGGTTCGTTGGGGTCGTACAGGTAGATCTTGCCGGAGTGTGCAAGCACCCTGCACATCTCCAGGGCCACGTGGTAAGTGATGGGGGCGCCCATCAGGGTTAGGTGGGGTACGGCGCGGGTGTCCAGCGGGAAACGGGGCGCATCGTATTCATCGACCTGATACAGGTGGGGGATGCGCTCGCCTGTGCGCGGCCCGTTGGAAATGCGCTGGCCGGCTTTATTCAGGTTATAGGCGTGGGTGAAGCCGGTAACGATGTCCTTGCCCCCCACGCGCTGAACGATTCGGCCTTCCCCCCAAACATCAAGAATCTGTAGCACTGCGCCCTCCGGCCTGGTGATCCCGTGAATGGGGCCAGAATGAAGGGCGAAAGGCAGGACAGGCATCTGGAACCACAGCACCTGCAGCACAAACGCAAACGCCCGGCACAAGGCCGGGCGTTCGGGGTGAGGCGCCGTTACCGAATCAGAACTCGTGGTCCGCGGTATCCGGGTTCAGGTTGGCAATACCGAGCTTGCCCGCCGCCTGTTCGATCGCACCGGTCTGCTTGACCAGGGCGGCGATGGCATCGCGAACGATCTGGTTGCCGGCAGCGTTGTCGGGGGCGATCAACTGGTCATAGTGCTCGCCTTTCTGCGCATGGTCGACCATGACCTGGATCTTGGCCTCGGTGGCCTCCAGGTCGGCCTTGAGGGTGGCGTCGGCCGCCGGGTCAACCTTGGCTACCAGCGACGACAGGCTCGGGCCGCTGACCTTGGTGCCGTCCGGGCGGGTGTACTCGCCCAGGTAGACATTGCGGATACCCTTGGCATCGTAGAAGTGCGAGTAGTGGGTGTTGTCGCTGAAGCAGTCCTGCTCGTCTTCCGGCGAGTTGGCTTCCAGGGAAACCTTCATGCGTTCACCGGCCAGTTCGCCCAGCGACAGGCTGCCCATGCCGAACAGCATCTTGCGCAGGCCATCGTTGACCGGCTCGGCTTCGAGCTTGGCGCGGTAGTTGTCGGCGACGTTCGGAGCCCAGTTGCCGACCATCTCTTCAAGGTCGGTGACCAGCAACTGGGTCACGGCTTTGAGGTAGGCGCGGCGGCGCTCGTTGTGGCCGCCGGTAGCACCCTGGCCTTCCAGGTAGTCCGACGCCGGGCGGGCGCCGGCGCCTGGGCCGGTACCGTTGAGGTCCTGGCCCCACAGCAGGAATTCGATGGCGTGGTAGCCCGTGGCGACGTTGGCTTCAGACCCTGCCAGTTCGTTCAGGCTGGCCAGTTTCTCGGGGGTGATGTCCTTGACGTCGATCTTTTCTTCGCCGACCTGGATCTCGGTGTTGGCGATGATGTTGGCGCTGGCGGCGGGGTTGCCCAGGGCATGCTCGTAGCTCTTGTCGACATAGTCGATCAGGCCTTCGTCCAACGGCCACGCGTTCACCTGGCCTTCCCAGTCGTCGATGATGGTGTTGCCGAAGCGGAAGGCTTCGCTCTGCAGGTAAGGCACGCGTGCAGCAACCCAGGCTTGCTTGGCAGCCTTCAGGGTTTCATCGTCTGGCTTGGCAAGGAAGGCGTCGACAGCGGTCTGCAGGGTTTTTGCGGTGCTCAGCGAGTCGCTGTACACGGCATAGACCATTTCTGCGTAATGCTTGACCACTGCTTTGCCAGCGGCTTCGTCGACAGCCCCTGGCGCTGCAGCGGTGGTGCTGGCGGCAGCGGGTGCCTGCGCTTGCGCAGCGGCAGCCTTGTCGTCTTTTTCGCCGCAACCGGCGAGGGCGATGGCCATGGCCAGCAGACTGGCGGAGGCCAGAGGCATTCGAATCATTATGGGTTTCCTGCGTCGTGTGGTTGGACAGTGCGCCTAGGCATGCGAAACGGCAACATCATGCGAAAGATTTGCATTTGCTGTAAAGGGGCGGGGGCGCATTTCATGCAAATCCAGGTCGCTGGCTTGGCCGGGCGAGCAGGTTCAGAGCATCGAGACTTGATTACGTTGGGCTTGCTTGAGGAAGTGAGTCAGTTCACGCGCCGACAGCGGCTTGCTGTAGTGATAGCCCTGGCCCTCGTGGCAGCCCTGGGCAATGATGTAGGTTTCCTGCTCGGCGGTTTCCACGCCTTCGGCGATGACCTGCATGCCCAGGCTCTTGCCCAGCTGGATGATGGCGCGAACGATGGTAGCGTCGTCATCGTCGTCAAGCAGGTCCTGGACGAAACTCTTGTCGATCTTGATCTTGTCCAGCGGCAATGACTTCAGGTAGCTGAGCGACGAGTAACCGGTGCCGAAGTCGTCGATCGCAATCAGCGCCCCTGAACGGCGCAGGCTCAGCAGGTGCTGGGCGGCGGTGCTGATGTCTTCCATCAGGCCGGTTTCGGTGACCTCCAGCTCCAGGCTGCGCGGTGGCAGGCGGTAGGCCTGCAACAGGTTGTTGACCACCCGCGGCAGCTCGCTGTGGTGCAACTGCACGGTAGACAGGTTGACCGCCATGCGCAGGTCGCTGAAGCCCAGGTCGTGCCATTCGCGCAATTGCCGGCAGGCCTGGTCGAGTACCCATTCGCCGATGCTGATGATGCTGCCGTTCTGTTCGGCCAGCGGGATGAACTGGTCGGGCGGCACCATGCCCAGTTCCGGGTGCTGCCAGCGCAGCAGGGCCTCCACGCCGACCACGCGGTGGTCGCGGTAGCTGATCTGTGGCTGGTACACCAGGTACAGCTGGTTACGCGGCAGGGCTTCGCGTAGGTCCTTCTCCAACTCGCGGCGGCGGCGCATTTCACTGTCGACGCTGGCAATGTAGAACTGGTAGCGGTTGCGCGAGCGGGCCTTGGCCAGGGTCATGGTCTGCTCGGCTTTCTGCAGGAGCTTTTCCGTGCTGTCGCCGTCTTCCGGGAACAGGGTGATGCCGATGGTGGCGCGCAGGCGGATCTGCTGGTGATCGAGGTCGAACGGCACCTCCAGGTCATCCAGGATGCTTTGCGCCAGTTCGGCAGCTTCGTAGGGCTGCTCGATGTTGGCTTGCACCAGGGCAAACTGGTCGCCGCCCAGCCGCGCCAGGGCACCCAGGCGGCCGCTATGCGCCCGCAGGCGGTCGGCCAGGGCCAGTAACAGTTGGTCACCCACCTGGTAACTGAATTGTTCGTTGATGCCCTTGAAGTCGTCCAGGCCCACGCACAGTACCGCCACCCGGTGTTGCAGGCGGCCACCGTCGACCAGGATCTTGTCCAGTTGCTGTTGCAGCTGCTGGCGGTTGGGCAGGCCGGTCAGGAAGTCGTATTGGGCCATGCGCTGCAGGCTGTTTTCCGCTTCGTGACGCAGGTGGGTGTTGCGCTCGATCGAAGCCAGCAACTGGTTGGCCGTGTTGACCCAAAGGCCCAGTTCGTTCTTTTCGTGCCCCTTCAGCAGCGGGATCTGGTGCTGGCTGGGGCGGTCGGGGTTGATCTGCGTGAGGTGCTCGATGATCTTCGACAGCGGCTTGGTCAGCAGCCAGTGGTAGACCAGGTACAGCACCAGGCCCATGGCCAGGGCGCGCAGTACGCCGGAGATGAAGATGATGACCGCGTTGATCAGGAAATCTTCACCATACGAAGAGGTGTCGAGGGTGATGCTGAGGTCGCCGTAGTATTCGCTGTAGGGGCCGCGGCCGACCAGTTGCGTGGTGTAGGTACGTTCCTGGCCGAGAATCAGGTCGGTCAGCCAGCGCATGGAGGTGTCCCGCAGCGGCCTGGACTTTTCTGCCAGCATGGTTTCATTGGGGTGGCCGATGGACGCCATGCGTACCGACTCGTCCTGGAACAGGCCTTCCATCACCTGCATGCCCATTTCACGGTCGAGGCTGTACACCGCCTGGGTCGACGGGTCGCGGAACATGTCGAGGATGCGCTGGGCATCGTTGTTCACGGTCTGGCGGGTCTTGTAGGTGTCGTAGACAATTTGCGCACAGCTGAGCAGTACGCCGACCGCCAGCGCCGACAGCAGCACGACCCTGAGCAACTTGACCGACAAGCTGTTCCGCAATTCCAGCTTCAATGGGGTTTCCTTAATCCATGCGCATGGCATCATTTTGCCATCAACGATGACGATACACTATCGGCCTACCATGAGCAGTGTATCGGTTGCCTGCCCCTGCAACTTGAGTGCGCTGTCTCAATCTTCCAAAGATTTGATGTTAGCGCGCTCTGCCGCCTGAGCAAGCAAAACCGTGCGGCTCGGTGTACCGGCGCGGCGGTCCCTGGCAGGCACAAAAAAACCCGGCACATGGCCGGGTTTTCTGTTCAAGGCTGGGTGACTCAGGCCTTGAAGGTCTTGCCTTCGAACTGCTCGGCAACGAAGGCCCAGTTGACCAGATTCCAGAACGCCTCGACGTACTTCGGACGCAGATTGCGGTAGTCGATGTAGTAGGCGTGTTCCCAGACGTCGCAGGTCAGCAGCGGGGTGTCACCGCTGGTCAGCGGGCAGCCGGCGCCAATGGTGCTGGCCAGGGCCAGGGAGCCGTCGGCTTTCTTCACCAGCCAGCCCCAGCCGGAACCGAAGGTGCCGACCGAAGTCTTGGTGAACTCTTCCTTGAACTTGTCGAAGGAACCGAAGGCCGCGTTGATGGCATCGGCCAGGGCGCCGGTTGGCTGGCCGCCGCCGTTTGGCGACAGGCAGTTCCAGTAGAAGGTGTGGTTCCAGACTTGAGCGGCGTTGTTGAAGATGCCGCCCGAAGAGGCCTTGACGATTTCTTCGAGGGACTTGCCTTCGAATTCGGTGCCTGGGACCAGGTTGTTCAGGTTCACGACATAGGTGTTGTGGTGCTTGTCGTGGTGATACTCCAGGGTTTCCTTGGAGATGTGCGGCTGCAGGGCATCGTGGGCGTACGGCAGCGGCGGCAATTCAAAAGCCATGGTGGATCTCCTGATTCAGGTCTGTTTGCGGTTTGCGCAAGGCCGATCACGGGCGGCCCGATCAGCGTCGGCGAGTTTTTACTCTTTGCGACGCAAGGGCTGGATCATAGCACCGGGTCCGGCGCATAACCACGCAACAAACATAGGGAATAGAGGTTCCGGGGCGGTCGAGCCATGCCGACCGGTGGTCTCGGGCTCTGCCTGCCAGGGCCCTTGGGATCAGTTGAAGATCAACTGCGCCGCCACCGCAAACATCATGACCGCCACCATCAGGTCGAGCATGCGCCAGGTTCCCGGCCGCGCCAGCCACGGGGCCAGCCAGGCCGCGCCGAGCGCCAGGGTCGAGAACCACAGCAGTGAAGCGCTGGCGGCCCCGGCCACATAAGCCCCGGGCTCGGTCTGCTGGGCGCCCAGCGAGCCGATCAGCAACACCGTGTCGAGGTACACGTGCGGGTTCAGCAACGTCACCGCCAAGGCGCTGAGCAGTACCGCGCGACGTGAGCGTGTGCCCTGGCCCTGCTGGTGCTGCAGGCTCTGTTTCGAACAGGCACTGCGCAAGGCCTTGGCCCCGTACCAGATGAGGAACACCGCACCGCCCCAGCGGGCGATCGCCAGCAAGGTCGGGTTGTGCGCCAGTACGGTGGCCAGGCCAAACACACCGGCCGCCACCAGGATGGCATCGCAGACGATGCACAGCACCGCCACCGGCAGGTGGTGCTCGCGGCGCAGGCTTTGAGCAAGTACGAAGGCGTTCTGGGCGCCGATGGCCATGATCAGGCCGAAGGCCACCAGCATGCCGTTGAGATAGCTTTGCCACATGGCCAGGCTCTCCGAAAAGGTCATAAAAGATGCTGGCTATTGTGGTGGTTGGGGCGGTATAAGAAAAACAAATAAAGCTGATCCCTCATTAGGAAAATCGATGTTCGACTACAAGCTGCTTGCCGCCCTGGCGGCCGTGATCGAACAGGGTGGTTTCGAGCGTGCCGCGCAAGTGCTGGGCCTGTCGCAATCGGCCATTTCCCAGCGCATCAAACTGCTCGAGGCGCGGGTCGGCCAGCCCGTGCTGGTGCGCGCTACCCCGCCCAGCCCGACAGAGGTCGGCCGCCAGTTGCTCAACCATGTGCAGCAGGTACGCCTGCTTGAACGTGACCTGCAGCGCCAGGTGCCGGCGCTGGACGAAGAAGGCATGCCAGAGCGCCTGCGCATCGCCCTCAACGCCGACAGCCTGGCCACTTGGTGGGCTGGCGCGGTGGGCAACTTCTGTGCGCAGCAGAACGTGCTGACCGACCTGGTGGTGGAAGACCAGGAAGTGGGCCTGAAGCGCATGCGTGCGGGTGAGGTGGCGGCCTGCCTGTGTGGCAGTGAATGGCCTGTGGCCGGGGCACGCAGCCTGCCGTTGGGGGCAATGCGTTATCGGGCGTTGGCCAGCCCCGGGTTCATGGCGCGCCATTTTCCCCAAGGCTTTGTCGCCAGCCGCCTGGCCCGCACCCCGGCCATCGTGTACGGCCCGGACGACTTCCTGCAGCACCGCTACCTGGCGTCGCTGGGCATGGAGGATGGTTTCCTGCACCACCTGTGCCCGTCATCCGAAGGCTTCCTGCGCATGACCGAGGCGGGCCTGGGCTGGGGGCTGGTGCCCGAATTGCAGGCCCGCGAGCAACTGGCCGGTGGGCAGTTGGTGGAAATTTGCAGCGATACCCCCATCGATGTGCCGCTGTACTGGCATCATTGGCGCAATGGCGGGCAACTGCTCGCGCAACTGACCGAGCATCTGCGGCATACGGCAGGGCAATGGCTGGTGCCGTTGTAGCCGCGGCTGGCGTCAGTTGCATCTGAAATCTGGCAAGACGGAGTGTTACATGCGAATTCTGGTCACCGGCGCGAGTGGCTTCATTGGCGGGCGCTTTGCGCGTTTCGCCCTTGAGCAGGGCCTGGATGTGCGGGTCAGCGGCCGCCGTGCGGAGGGGGTGGAGCACCTGGTCAAGCGCGGTGCCCAGTTCATCCCCGGCGACCTGAACGATGCCGAGCTGGCCCGGCGCCTTTGCCAGGGCGTTGAAGCGGTGGTGCACTGTGCCGGCGCGGTGGGGCACTGGGGGCGTTATCAGGATTTCCACCAAGCCAACGTGGTGGTCACCGAGAACGTGGTCGAAGGGTGCCTCAAGGAGCACGTGCGGCGCCTGGTGCACCTGTCGTCGCCGTCCATGTACTTCAACGGCCGCTCGCGCCTCGGCATCCGGGAAGACCAGCTGCCGCGCCGGTTCCATGACCATTATGGGAAAACCAAGTACCTGGCCGAGCAGAAAGTGTTCGGTGCGCAGGAGTTCGGCCTCGAGGTGTTGGCACTGCGCCCCCGCTTCGTCACCGGGGCCGGCAATGCCAGCATCTTCCCGCGGCTGCTGCAGATGCAGCGCAAGGGCCGGGTCGCGATCATCGGCAATGGCCTGAACAAGGTTGATTTCACCAGTGTGCACAACCTCAACGAGGCACTGCTCAGTGCCCTGTTCGCCGATGACCGGGCATTGGGCCAGGCCTACAACATCAGCAACGGCCAGCCGCTGCCGTTGTGGGACGTGGTCAACTACGTAATGCGCCAGATGCAGTTGCCGCAGGTGACCCGCTACCGTTCCTACGGCCTGGCCTACAGCCTGGCTGCGCTCAACGAAGCCGCCTGCATGCTATGGCCGGGGCGCCCGCAACCGACCTTGTCGCGGTTGGGAATGCAGGTCATGAGCCGTGATTTCACCCTCGACATCAGCCGCGCCAGGCAGTACCTGGACTATCAGCCGAAGGTCAGCCTGTGGACGGCGTTGGATGAATTCTGCGCCTGGTGGAAACATCAGCCCCCGGGGCAGTGAACGCGGCGCGCCGATTAGGGTCAGCAGTGCGCCGCGCGAGCGGTTTATACTCCTGTTTCTTTGCTATTACCGCGGTTGAACTCACCCATGCGCAACGATGCTCACGACGATTTCGATGATGTGCCAACCCTGCGGGCCGGCACCCCTGATGATGACGAACTGTTGCCGGCGCACGTGGCCCGTAGCCGCCAGAAGGCGGCCAGGCCGGCCAGCACCGGGCCTTTGTGGGTGCTGTTGGGGGCCTCGTTCATAGCCCTGGCCGGGCTGGGCTGGTGGAGCTTCCAGCAGATCTCGCTGATGGAGCAGCAACTGGTGGCCACCCAGGAAAGCTTTGCCCGCATCAGCGAGGATGCAGCGGGGCGCTTGCAGGCAATCAGTGGCAAGGTCGCTGCCAGCGAATCGTCGGTCAACACCGGCAGCGAGGCGCTCAAGCTGCAGATCCGCCAGTTGCAGGCCAGCCTGGCCGAGCAGAGCAAGCAGCAGCAAGGCGTGGCTGGCCAGGCCGGCGACCTGGGTAAGCGCCTGGAGCAGGTGCTGGCCGATACCCGTGAGCAGCAGAAAGCCGTGACCGAATTGCAGGGCCAGCTGCAGGCGCAGTTGAAGGCGGTGAATGCCGAGCTGGCGGCGTTGAAGTCGGGCCAGGTAGACGGTGGCAAGCTTGATGGGCAGCTCAAAAACCTGAGCGAAGAGGTGGCTGCGCTGAAGAAGCAGGGCAACCCGAGTGCAGCGATCGAAAGCCTGGAACAGGACGTGCTGGTGCTCAAGACGCAAATGGAAAACCGCGGCTCGTCGGGCTCGAGTGGCGCATCGGTGCAGGAGTTCGATGCGTTCCGCGGGCAGACCACGCGCAACCTCAACACCCTTCAGAGCCAGATCCAGAACCTGCAGCAGCAAATCAACGCTCGGCCCTGAAAATGGCCTGAACCCGCTGCTACAGGTGCACGGTAGCAGCGGGTTCGCTGGGTTACAGGCGCGGGTAATCGATATACCCCACCGGCCCCTTGCTATAGAACGTTTCGGGGTGCGCCTCGTTCAACGGTGCATCTGCTGCCAGGCGTGCCGGCAGGTCCGGGTTGGCAATGAACGGCACCCCGAACGCCACTGCATCGGCCTTGCCATCGGCCAGCGCTGCATTGGCACTTGCCTTGTCGAAACGCTCGTTGACGATGTATGGCCCACCAAACGCCGCCTTGATCAACGGCCCGATGCTATCGTCGGCTTCACGCTCCCGCGAGCAGATGAAGGCGATGCCGCGCTTGCCCAGTTCGCGGGCAACGTACGTGAACGTCTCGGCACGGTCGGCGTCACCCATGTCGTGGGCGTCGGCACGTGGTGCCAGGTGCACGCCGACCCGGTTGGCCCCCCACACCTCGATGGCGGCATCGGTCACTTCCAGCAGCAGGCGTGCGCGGTTTTCCAGCGAGCCGCCGTAGCGGTCGGTGCGCTGGTTGGTACTGCTTTGCAGGAACTGGTCGAGCAGGTAGCCATTGGCGCCGTGAATTTCCACACCATCGAAGCCGGCGGCCTTGGCGTTTTCTGCACCGCTGCGGTAGGCCTCGACGATGTCGCTGATTTCTTCGGTTTCCAGTGCGCGCGGGGTGGGGTAGTCACTCAGCGGGCGTACCAGGCTGACATGCCCCTTGGCCTGGATCGCGCTGGGGGCCACCGGCAGTTCGCCGTTCAGGTAGCTGGGGTGCGAGATACGCCCCACGTGCCACAGCTGCAGGAATATGCGCCCGCCAGCGCCATGCACGGCCTTGGTGACATTGGTCCAGCCGCGGACTTGCTCATCGTTCCAGATACCGGGCGTATCCGGGTAGCCGACGCCCATGGCGGTGACCGAGGTTGCCTCGCTGAGAATCAGCCCGGCGCTGGCGCGTTGGACGTAGTACTCGGCCATCAAGGCATTGGGCACGCGGCCCTCGTCTGCACGGCAGCGGGTGAGTGGGGCCATGATGATGCGGTTGGGCAACTGCAGGTCGCCCAGGGTGATCGGATCGAAAAGCGTGGTCATGTCGGTTACCTGCTGGTCAAAGCGCTTGGCGCAGTTGTTCCAGGAACGCCTGGATGGTGGCTTCGTTGCGTTTGAAGAAATGCCATTGGCCGATCTTCTGGCTGCTGATCAGCCCGGCACGCTGCAAGGTGGCCAGGTGGGCGGAGACGGTCGACTGCGAAAGGCCGCAGCGTTGGTCGATCTGCCCGGCACACACACCGTTTTCGGTGCTGTGGTACTGGTTCGGGAACTGGTTTGCCGGGTCTTTCAGCCAGCTGAGAATTTCTCGCCTGACCGGGTGGGCCAGCGCTTTTATGATTTCGTCGAGATCGAGTGGCATGGCATGAGGCTCGTTGTAGCGGTATATCGCGATAGGGCGAAATATAAATCGCTGAATGCCGATATCCAAATATCCAGTGGTGCTTAGCTGAGTGCAAATCGCTATATCGCGTTATAACGATATTGGGCGCCGCGGTGGTAGACTGCGCTCATGAACTACCTTGCACATTTGCACCTGGGCGGGCCGGCCCCGCAACAACTGCTGGGCAGCCTGTACGGCGATTTCGTCAAAGGCTCGCTGCACGGGCGCTTCCCGCCTGCTTTGGAGGCGGCTATCCGGTTGCACCGGCATATCGACAGCTATACTGACCGGCACCCCTTGGTACTGGCGGCGCTGGCGCGGTTCCCACGTGAGCGGCGGCGCTTCGCCGGCATCGTGCTGGACGTGTTTTTCGACCACTGCCTGGCGCGGCATTGGCACGACTATGCCGAGCAGCCTTTGGCGCAGTTCACTGGCGAGTTTTATCGGGTATTGCTGGCGGAGCCTGAGCTGCCGGGGCGGCTGGCGCGCATTGCGCCGTTCATGGCTGCCGATGACTGGTTGGGCGCTTATGGCGACTTTGCCACGCTGGAACAGGTGTTCAACGGCATCGGCCGGCGGCTGTCGCGGCCAGACGCGATGGCGGGGGTGATGGTGGAGCTGGAGCGGCTGTACGAGCCGCTGCTGGCGGACTTTCGCGCGTTCTACCCGCAATTGCAGGCGTTTGCAGCGGCGGGGCGTGTGTCAGGCAGCTGATGTTGGTTGCCTGTTGCGGCCCTATCGCCGGCAAGCCAGCTCCCACAGGGATCGCGTCAGGGCTGTCGGTGTTTGCCACAAGTTATGCAGCGCCTGTTAGAGCGAGCGCCGCCCGCGCGGCGCAATCGCGAGCTGCGCTCGCTCCTACGTTTGTGTCGGG
>NZ_RHQO01000096.1:0-15387 GCF_003935475.1 Pseudomonas sp. p99-361
CAGGGTGGACTGCCCCCAAGAAATTGGATTGGTGTCCAACTTATTGGGGGCAGTCCATTTGTGGGAGCTGGCTTGCCTGCGATAGGGCCGCACAGCGGCCCCGGCATTCTCAGCCCAAACGCCCCGCTGGGGCATAGGGCGCCGGGTCGATGATCGGTTCGGCACCGCTCAACAAATCGGTGAACAGCTGGCACGAAGCCGGCGCCAGCACCAACCCGTTCCGGTAGTGCCCGCAGTTCAACCACAACCCCGCATGCCCCGGCACCGGCCCGATATACGGAATGCCCTCAGGCGACCCCGGCCGCAGCCCGGCCCAGTGCGCCACCACGGTGGCCCCTTCCAGCTCAGGCAACAACTCCACCGCCGAAGCCTTCAGGCTCTGCAGTGCATCCCCGGTCGGGGTCTTGTCATACCCGGCATGCTCAAGCGTACTGCCCACCAGAATGTGCCCATCACGCCGCGGGATCGCATAGCGCCCTTTGGCCAGCACCATGCTCGGCAGGAAGTCTTCGGCACATTTGAACAGAATCATCTGGCCCTTCACTGGTTCCACCGGCAGCGCCAGGCCAAGCGTACGCAACAGGTCGCCACTCCAGGCGCCAGCACTGAGCACCACCTCATCCGCCGCCAGCACACCGTCGGCCGTCTGCACCCCGGTCACACGCCCGCCTTGCTGGACGAAACCGGTGATCTGGGAGTGCTCGCGCAAAGTCACGTTCGGCATTGCCAGCAACGCCGCCTTCAGCGATTTCACCAGGCGCGGGTTGCGCACATTGGCCACGCCCGCCATGTAGATGGCGCGCTTGAAACCCGGGCCCAGTACCGGCACCGCGTCATAGGCTGCCGATATATCCACCGCACGCAACGGCCGCTGGTGGCGCCCGGCCCAGGCCAGCGCTTGAGCTTCGTCATCCAGGTCCAGCCAGTACAGGCCAGTGGTGTGCACTTCGGGGTCGACACCGGTGCTGGCGAACAAGCGTTCGCCCAGCTGCGGATAAAAGTCCTGTGACCAGTGCGCCAGGGCAGTCACTGCCGGGCTGTAGCGCCACGGGTACAGCGGCGAAACGATGCCGCCACCGGCCCACGACGACTCACGGCCGACCTCGCCCTGATCGCACACCACCACATGGCCGACCTTGGCCGCCAGGTTGAACGCCGTCAACAGGCCGATCACCCCGCCGCCAACCACCACTACTTGCTTGCTCATCTGTCGATCCAACACCTGAAGTAAAACCGCGATGCGCCGGGCACCATTCAACCTTCAGCTCCCCCAGCAGTGCGCGCTGTGCTCAACGGCACCTGGGTTGCGCTGCACCCCTGCCTGGTCCAGCTGGAAGTCGCCACAGCCATCCTGCGCCATCAGCCCATGCGGCAAGCGCCGGGCGCGCAGCGTGAAGCTGTCGCTGTCGCGTTGCGCCTGCAGGCTGTAATGGCGGGTGCCGCCGGGCAGCGCCGGGTCGCCCTCGGCGTATTGGCCGGTGCGTACGCGGTGGCGCTCCAGGCGCAGGGCGGCATCGTGCAGCAGGCCAACCACTTCGCTGCGCGCGGCTCGCCGAAGCTGGTCGCTGTAACTGGGGTAGGCAATGGCTGCCAGAATGCCGGTCACGGCCAGGACAATCAACAACTCCATCAGGCTCAAACCTTGCTGCATGTCAGTCTCCTCTCAGTCTCTGTCGCCAGGTGATGCGCTGGAATGTGCCGTCGGCTGCGGCGTAGACCGCCTCCAGTACATGCCTGGATTGGCTTCGCTTGCTGACGGCAGTAATGCGCAACAGGGTGACCGCCTGCCCTTCGGGCACGTGCGCAGCACGCTGGCTGATGCCCAGGTTCTGTAGCTGGAAATAGCCGGTCGGGGTGGCTTGCCACTGGCCAGCTAGGTCGTGTGGCTGTGGTGGCGGCAGGCAGGCATTGCACGAGGGCGGCGGCGGGCCCTGTTCCAGCTTGCGCACCCCGGCCTGCAAGGCGGCCTCGGCCTCTTCCAGTGCGTACAGGCCATCGCTCAGGTAACCATTCATACGCGTTTCGACCAGCGCGTCGCGCAGCGCCGATGCGGCCAGCAGGCCGAGCAGCAGGCTCAGGACCAAGGCCAACAGCAGCACCACACCCCGCTGGCGGCTCATGAAGCCGGTACCGGGTTGCGCAATGCCACGCTCAACGCGTGGTGCTGCTCAAGTTGCAGCGTGGGCTCATACAAGGTCAGCTGAATATCCACACGCTCACCGGCAACCTGCACGATGCGCAGCTCCTGCACGTGCTCGACCAGCGGCTGATTGTTGCCCCGGCGCTTGAAATACAGCCTGCCGCCGCTGTGCGCATAATGGTGATGGCTGATGGGCACCGCCATCTGTGTGGCGCTAGCCTGTGCCCGGCGGCTCAGCACCTTGACCTCGTCGATACAGTTGGTCAGCAAGGTCCAGTCCGGGTCGCCGGTATGCCCCGGCAACTCGGCGACCATCAGGCTCAAGCTGGACGTCCCCAGCTCCATTGGCCGGGCGAAGCCAGGCGGCACCGCCTGGGCCGGAAAGTCGCCAGGTTTCAGGCGCAAACAGCCAAACATGCCCGCCATGCGAATATCCTGGGCCATGCGCAGCAGCGCCTGGCGCGCCTCCCCTTGCATGCGCAGCGCGGTGCCTTGCAGCCGCCAGGCTTGGTGCACAGAGGCGAATAGCTGGCTGGCCGCCACCAGCACCATCAACCCGATGGTCAGCGCCAGCAGCAACTCAAGCAAACCAGCACCCGTTTGCCGGCGCCTCATCTCCGTGCCCTTTCAAGCTCACTGTGTGCCGCCATTGCCGCCTGCCCATCGCGGCGCGCACTGTCTGTGGCTTGCAAGGCCTGCAGTTGCAGCCCCGCAGCGGCGAACATGCCCACGGCCACGACCACCACCGCCAACAACACCTCCAGCAGCGTCATGCCCTTTTGCCATGCGTGCATCCCTGCACCTCCTGCGATTTTTCCCGCTATTGCCTTCAACTTGAGCGACTGGACCTCCTGCCCAGCCACCGAGAAGCTATTAGCGAAGCACTTCCTGGGAGGAATGCACGGTGAAGCAACGTGGGGTAACACTGATACAGATGTTGTCGGCCTTGGCTGTGGCGACGTTGCTGACGCAAATCGGCCTACCGGCCTACGCCAGGATGAGCGATGACCTGCAGCGGGCGGCGGTGGCGCGCGACTTGGCCCAGGCACTGCGTAGCGCCCGTAGCCACGCGCTGTTGCAGGGGCAACCGGTGCTGGTGCAGGCGCTGGATGGCAATTGGGGAAATGGTTGGCGTGTAGCCCTGGAGCACAACCGGCAGGTACTGCGTGAGCAGCGCCTGGCCAGGCCGCTGGTAATCGTCGGCAACAGCGACGAACAGTTCAAGTTCAGTGCCCTGGGTGTGCCAATGAAGCTGGGCAACGGCTGGTTCGCCATCACCCTGGAGGTGTGCGAGCGCTCGGCGGCCAGCAGCCGCCACCAAGTGGTGATGGCCTCTTCAGGGAGGGTCAACTTGCTGGCTGAGCACCGCGACAATCAGCGCTGCCCCGGCTAACGCGCTTATCGAGCAGCCTTGCGTCGCGCAAGGCCGCTCGTGCACCTAAGCCCTGGCCGGTCAGATCAGCGAGCGAACCCGCAGCTCTTTGGGCATCGAGAACGTGATGTTCTCTTCCCGCCCATCCAGCTCTTCAGCGCCGGTAGCACCCCAGGCCTTGAGCTGTTCGATCACACCACGCACCAGCACTTCCGGGGCCGACGCACCGGCGGTGATGCCGATACGCGCAGCCTGGTCGAACCAGCCGCGTTGCAGGTCCTCGGCGCCATCGATCAGGTAGGCCGGGGTGCCCATGCGCTCGGCCAGCTCGCGCAGCCGGTTGGAGTTGGAGCTGTTCGGGCTGCCAACCACCAGCACTACGTCACTTTCATCGGCCAGTTGCTTGACGGCGTCCTGGCGGTTTTGCGTGGCGTAGCAAATGTCGTCCTTGCGCGGGCCACCAATGTTCGGGAAGCGCGCACGCAGGGCGTCGATCACACGGCTGGTGTCATCCATCGACAGGGTGGTCTGGGTGACGAAAGCCAGGTGGTCCGGGTCGCGCACCTGCAGCTTGGCCACGTCTTCCTCGTCTTCGACAAGGTAGATGGCGCCACCGTTGCTGGGGTCGTACTGGCCCATGGTGCCTTCGACTTCCGGGTGCCCTTCGTGGCCGATGAGAATGCACTCACGGCCATCGCGGCTGTACTTGGCGACTTCGATATGCACCTTGGTCACCAGTGGGCAAGTGGCATCGAACACTTTCAGGCCACGGCCAGCAGCTTCCTGGCGCACAGCCTGGGAAACACCGTGGGCACTGAAGATGACGATGACATCATCCGGCACCTGGTCCAGCTCCTCGACGAAGACGGCGCCACGGTTGCGCAGGTCTTCGACGACGAACTTGTTGTGCACCACTTCATGGCGCACGTAGATCGGCGGGCCGAAGACTTCCAGCGCGCGGTTGACGATCTCGATCGCCCGGTCGACCCCCGCGCAGAAGCCGCGAGGGTTGGCGAGTTTGATTTGCATGCTCGGCTCCAGGCTTACAGGGCCTTCACCTCGAGGATCTCCACCTCGAAGGTCAGGGTCTTGCCAGCCAGTGGGTGATTGAAGTCGATGGTCACCTGGTCGTCGTCGAACGCTTTGACCACCCCTGGCAGTTCGGCGTTGGCGGCGTCGTTGAAGATGATCAACAGCCCGTCGGACAGCTCCATGCCTTCGAAGTTGGACCGCGGCATGACTTGCACGTTTTGCGGGTTAGGCTGGCCGAAGGCATTTTCTGGCGCAACCTGCAGCGTACGCTTGTCACCGGCCTTGAAGCCGAACAGGGCGTTCTCGAAGCCCGGCAACAGGTTGCCATCGCCGACCTTGAAGGTTGCCGGGGCCTTGTCGAACGTGCTGTCTACGGTGTCGCCGTTTTCCAGGTGCAGCGCGAAGTGCAGGGTGACTTCGGTGTTCTGGCCGATACGGGTGTCAGTCATGGACCGGATCCTCGGACTTCTTGCTCTTGAACATATCCAGCGCCAGCATTACCGCACCAACGGTGATGGCGCTGTCGGCCACGTTGAAAGCCGGGAAGTAATGGCGGTTCTGCCAGTGCACCAGGATGAAGTCGACCACATGGCCCAGCACGATGCGATCGTACAGGTTGCCGATCGCCCCACCGAGCACCAGCGCCAGCGCCACGGCCAGCCAGGTTTCATTGCGCCCCAGGCGCTTGAGCCACACCACCAGCACTGCGCTGACCACCACGGCGATCAGGGCGAACAACCAGCGCTGCCAGCCGGCGCCGTCGGCCAGGAAGCTGAACGCGGCGCCGGTGTTGTAGGCCAGGGTCCAGCTGAAGTAGTCAGGTATGACGACGATCTGCTGGTACATGGTCAGGGCGTTGTTGAAATACAGCTTGGTGGCCTGGTCGATGACCAGGACCAGCAAGCTCAGCCACAGCCATGCGAGGCGCCCGAAGCGGCCCGCTGCAGGGTTAGGCATAGTGGCGCACCTCACCCGAGCCGGTCAGGTTGTCGACGCAACGGCTGCAGATTTCCGGGTGCTCCGGGTGGCTGCCAACGTCGGCGCGGAAGTGCCAGCAACGGCCGCACTTGGCGTGGCCGGACTTGACCACCTGCAGTTTCAGGCCCTCGACTTCGGTGGCAACCGCTTCGGCAGGGGCCTGGGCAAATGGCACCACGCTGGCAGCGGAGGTGATCAGCACAAAGCGCAGCTCGTCACCCAGCTTGCCCAGGTCGGCGCTCAGGCCCTCATCGGCGTACAGGGTCACTTCAGCCTGCAGGTTGCCGCCGATGACTTTGGCGGTACGCTGGTTTTCCAGCTCCTTGTTGACCGAGGCCTTCACCGCCATGACGCGGTCCCAGTAGCCACGGTCCAGCTCGGTGCCTTCCGGCAGCTCGCTCAGGCCCTGGTACCAGCCATTGAGCATGACCGACTCGTTGCGCTCGCCCGGCAGGTACTGCCAGATTTCGTCGGCGGTGAACGCCAGGATCGGTGCGATCCAGCGCACCAGCGCTTCGCTGATGTGATACAGCGCAGTCTGGCAGGAACGGCGGGCGACACTGTTGGCGCCGGTGGTGTACTGGCGGTCCTTGATGATGTCGAGGTAGAAGCCGCCCAGCTCCTGCACGCAGAAGTTGTGCACCTTGGAGTACACGTTCCAGAAACGGTACTCGCTGTAGTGCTCTTCGAGTTCGCGTTGCAGCAACAAGGTGCGGTCCACGGCCCAGCGGTCCAGCGCCAGCATGTCTTGCGGGGCCAGCAGGTCGCTGGCCGGGTCGAAACCGGACAGGTTCGAGAGCAGGAAGCGTGCGGTATTGCGGATACGCCGGTAGGCGTCGGCGCTGCGCTGCAGGATCTGCTCGGAAACGGCCATTTCACCGGAATAGTCGGTAGCCGAAACCCACAGGCGCAGGATGTCGGCGCCCAAGGTGTTGTTGACCTTCTCCGGCTCGATGGTGTTGCCCAGCGACTTGGACATCTTGCGGCCGTTTTCGTCCACGGTGAAGCCGTGGGTCAGCAGCTCGCGGTACGGCGCATGGTTGTCGATGGCGCAACCGGTCAGCAAGGACGAGTGGAACCAGCCGCGGTGCTGGTCGGAGCCTTCCAGGTACAGGTCGGCGCGCGGGCCGGTGGCGTGGCCGATGTTGTGGGAGCCACGCAGCACGTGCCAGTGGGTGGTGCCCGAATCGAACCACACGTCGAGGGTGTCGGCGATCTTGTCGTACTGCTCGGCCTCAGCGCCCAGCAGTTCGGCAGCGTCCAGCTTGAACCAGGCTTCGATGCCCTGCTGCTCGACGCGCTTGGCCACTTCTTCCATCAGTTCGACGGTGCGCGGGTGCAGCTCGCCGGTCTGCTTGTGCAGGAAGAACGGAATCGGTACGCCCCAGTTGCGCTGACGCGAAATGCACCAGTCTGGGCGGTTGGCGATCATCGCGTGCAGGCGTGCCTGGCCCCAGGCCGGAACGAACTTGGTTTGCTCGATGGCTTTCAGCGCGCGCTCACGCAGCGGCTCGCCGGTAGTCGGCTGCTTGTCCATACCCACGAACCACTGCGCGGTAGCGCGGTAGATCAGTGGGGTTTTATGGCGCCAGCAGTGCATATAGCTGTGGCTGATGGTTTCGGTGTGCATCAGCGCACCGACTTCACCGAGTTTCTCGACGATGGCCGGGTTGGCCTTCCAGATGAACTGGCCGCCGAAGAATGGCAGCGACTCGACATACACACCGTTGCTCTGCACCGGGGTAAGGATGTCATCGTTGACCATGCCGTAACGCTTGCAGGTGACGAAGTCGTCTTCACCGTAGGCTGGCGCGGAGTGCACCACCCCGGTACCGGCGCCCAGCTCGACGTAGTCGGCCAGGTACACCGGCGACAGGCGGTCGTAGAGCGGGTGACGGAAGTTGACCAGCTCCAGCGCCGCGCCTTGGGCGGTAGCGATGACCGAGCCTTCCAGGTTGTAACGCTTGAGGCACGACTCCACCAGTTCTTCAGCCAGCACCAGCAGGCGCTCACCGGTGTCGACCAGGGCGTAGGTGAACTCGGGATGGATGTTCAACGCCTGGTTGGCTGGAATGGTCCACGGGGTGGTGGTCCAGATCACGATGGCGGCAGGCTTGGCCAGCGACGCCAGGCCGAAGGCGGCAGCCAGCTTGGCTTCGTCGGCAACCGGGAAGGCCACGTCGATGGTCTGCGATTTTTTATCGGCGTACTCGACTTCCGCCTCAGCCAGCGCCGAACCGCAGTCAAAGCACCAGTTCACCGGTTTCAGGCCCTTGAACACGAAACCTTGCTTGACCATTTCGGCCAGGGCACGGATTTCACCCGCCTCGTTGGCGAAGTTCATGGTCTTGTACGGGTTGTCCCAATCACCCAGCACGCCCAGGCGAATGAACTCGGTCTTCTGCCCTTCGATCTGCTCGGCAGCATACTCCCGGCACAGCTCGCGGGTGCGGTCGGCCGACAGGTGCTTGCCGTGGGTAACCTCGACCTTGTGCTCGATCGGCAGGCCATGGCAGTCCCAACCCGGCACGTACGGCGCGTCGAAACCGGCCAGGGTCTTGGAACGGACGATCATGTCCTTGAGAATTTTGTTCAGCGCATGACCGATGTGAATCTTGCCGTTGGCATAGGGCGGGCCGTCGTGCAGGACGAACTTTGGACGATCCTTGCCAATTTCGCGCAGCTTCTGGTACAGGCCAATGCTGTCCCAGCGCTGCAGGATCTGCGGTTCGCGCTGAGGCAGGCCGGCCTTCATGGGGAAGGCGGTGTCCGGAAGGTTAAGCGTGGCTTTGTAGTCGGTCATTTCAGGCTCTTCGTTAGCGGTTGAGCGTGCCAATGTGCACGTGCGGCGGCGATATCCGCATCGATCGCCGACTTCAGCGCCTCCAGGGAGGCGAATCGCTGCTCTTCACGCAGCTTGTGGTGGAACTCCACCGTAAGGCGCCGGCCGTAAAGGTCGCCGGCATAGTCCAGCAGATGAATTTCCAGGTGCGGGCGCCCATCACCGGCAACGGTGGGGCGCACGCCAATGTTGCCGACACCCGGCCAGGCCTTGCCGTCGATTTCGATGCTGGCCAGGTAGACCCCGGACAGCGGTACGCGGCGGCGCTTGAGCTGGATGTTGGCAGTGGGCGTGCCAAGCTGGCGAGCCAGCTTCTGGCCGTGCAACACACGGCCGGTAATGCGGTACGGGCGGCCCAGCAGGTGCTCGGCCAGCTCGAAGTTGCCGTCGGCCAAGGCCTGGCGCACTTCGGTACTGCTGACCCGCAGGCCGTCCTGAATCACGGTGTTGGCAGCTTCGACGGTAAAGCCATATTGCTTGCCGGCCTCGACCAGGAAAGCGAAGTCGCCGGCGCGGTCGCAGCCAAAGCGGAAATCGTCGCCCACTTCGAGGTGACGCACGCCCAGGCCATCGACCAGGATGGTCTTGACGAACGCATCGGCGCCGAGCTTGCTCAGGCGCTGGTTGAAGGCCAGGCACAGCACCCGGTCGATGCCTTCGGCGGCCAGCAGCTCGAGCTTGTCGCGCAGGCGGGCCAGGCGCGCAGGTGCGGTATCGGGCGCGAAGTACTCGCGCGGTTGCGGTTCGAAGACCACCACGCAGGTCGGCAGGCCCAAGGCCTGGCCGCGCTCGCGCAGGCGCGCCAGGATTGCCTGGTGGCCACGGTGAACCCCGTCGAAGTTGCCAATGGTGGCGACACAGCCCCGGTGTTCGGGGCGCAGGTTGTGAAGACCTCGAACCAGCTGCATAACGCGCTTCTTGCTCATAAAGTGGCCGATTATAACCACACCCGGGCGCCGGTGACAGGCAGCAGCGCCCAGGGGCGGCGTGGAATGCGAAAAACCGACGCCTGACCCGCAGGTAGCCCTAGTGCAAGGCCTTGCGAGCGAAATGCCGGGGGCGGAAACCGCACAGGAACAAACAGCCGAAATAGGTCACGACCCCCGCCACGATCAGCACGCCGAGGCGCATGAAGCGCTGCAGCATGATGCCCTGCTCCCAGGCCGGCATGTAGTGCATGCCCACCAGCAGCACTGCCGACATCAGCGCCACGGCCAGCACCAGCTTGGCCAGAAACATCGCCCAGCCCGGCTGCGGCTCGAACAGGCGCTGACTGCGCAGCTTCCAGAACAGCAAACCGGCATTCAGGCAGGCACCCAGGCTGATGGCCAAGGCCAGCCCGGCATGCGCCAGCGGGCCGACCAGGGCCAGGTTGAACAGCTGGGTGCAGACCAGGGTGAAGACCGCGATCTTCACCGGCGTGCGGATATTCTGCTGCGCATAAAAGCCGGGTGCCAGTACCTTGACCAGAATGATCGCCAGCAAGCCCACCGAATAGGCCATCAGCGCCCGCTGGGTCATGGCGGCATCGAACGCGCTGAACTTGCCATACTGAAACAGCGCCACGGTCAGCGGCTCGGCCAGAATGGCCAGTGCCAGGGTGCACGGCAACACCAGCAGGAAGCACAGGCGCAGGCCCCAGTCGAGGATCCGCGAATACTCCTCGCGATCCTTGTTGGCGTAGGTTTTGGCCAGGGTCGGCAGCAGGATGGTACCCAAGGCCACGCCCAGCACGCCGGAAGGCAGCTCCATCAGGCGGTCGGCGTAATACATCCAGGATACCGAGCCAGCCACCAGGAACGAGGCGAAGATGGTGTTGATGATCAGCGAGATCTGGCTCACCGACACCCCGAGAATGGCCGGCAGCATCTGCTTGAGCACCCGCCACACGCCGGTATCGCGCAGGTTCAGGCGGGGCAGCACGAGCATGCCGATCTTCTTCAGCGCCGGCAACTGGTACAACAGTTGCGCCAGGCCACCGGCGAGTACGCCCCAGGCCAGGGCCATGATCGGCGGGTTGAAGTACGGCGTGAGCAGCACCGCGAAGGCGATCATCGCCACGTTGAGCAGGGTCGGGGTAAAGGCCGGTACCGAGAAACGGTTCCAGGTATTGAGGATCGCCCCGGCCAGGGACGACAGGGAGATCAGCAATATATAAGGAAAGGTCACCCGCAACAGGGCCGTGGTCAGTTCGTACTTTTCCGTGCTGTCGACAAACCCCGGGGCCGTGGCCCACACCACCCAGGGTGCCGCCAGGATGCCGATGGCGGTCACCAGGGCCAGGACCAGGGTGAGCAAACCGGTGATATAGGCAACGAAAGTGCGGGTCGCCTCCTCGCCTTGCTGCGTCTTGTATTCGGCCAGGATCGGCACGAAGGCCTGGGAGAATGCACCTTCGGCGAAAATGCGCCGCAGCAGGTTGGGCAACTTGAAAGCGATGAAGAAAGCGTCGGTGGCAATGCCCGCACCGAAGATACGCGCCAGAATGGTGTCGCGAATGAAGCCCAGCACCCGCGAAATCATGGTGATCGAGCTTACTGCAGCCAGGGATTTGAGCAGGTTCATCGAAAAGATTCACGCCAATGACAGAGGACGCTGCCAGACAGCATCCGAATGTGCGATACTCCCGCGCCTTCGCAGGGGAGCCAAAAATTCCCGAGTGTACAGGTCGCGCAGCAGAAAGGAATCTTTCCCGCTTGTTGGCGCACCGCTCGGCGGAACCTTGCAGGTGGCCTTGACATCCGCTCGACTGATCGGCATGATTCGCGGCCTATTTTGTTTGCTATTTACCTAAAGTCTTTCGAGGAGCTCGACGGTGGCCAACACACCTTCCGCCAAGAAACGTGCAAAACAGGCTGAGAAGCGTCGCAGCCACAACGCCAGCCTGCGTTCCATGGTCCGCACCTACATCAAGAATGTAGTTAAAGCCATTGACGCAAAAGACGCTGAAAAAGCACAAGCCGCTTATGTTCTGGCTGTACCTGTAATCGACCGCATGGCCGACAAAGGTATCATCCACAAGAACAAGGCTGCTCGTCACAAAGGCCGTCTGAATGGCCACATCAAGGCGCTGAAAGAAGCTGCAGCTGCCTAAGCGACGTTAAAGTCGAAAAGCCGACCCTAGGGTCGGCTTTTTGTTGCCTGCGATTTGGGCATGCGCCAAGGTGTAACCGCAATTTTGCAGGGGCGGCCTTGGTCGCCACCGGGCTGCAAAGCAGCCCCAGTGACTGTGATTGCCTGCTGTTACTTGCCTAACTGAATCTTCGGCGCCCATTGCAGCCACTCGTCCTCGGCCTTGTCGAACAAGGCGAAGGTCTGCTGCGGCCGGGCCGGGTTACCCATCCGCTCGCCGTCCGGCGTTGCGAAGGCGATGCCACCATCGATCACGGTTTCCAGCGACTCGGTGCGCACGGTCGCGCCTTTGAACAGCCCCCAGTCGAAGCCGAAGCCGCTGGTGTTCCAGAAACGGCTGCCACTGCGCACCAGCGCGGCATAACGCGGCTCGATCAGGATATGGATCAGCACGCGGTCAGCACTCTGCCCAAGCTCGAAGCCTGTCACCTTACCCACGGCTACCTCGCGGTAAGTAACGGGCACCCCGGGCTTGATCGAGCCACGGCGTGGTGCACTGAGTGTCAACGGCAGGCCGACCTCTGGCCCAGCCACCTGCGGCGCCTCGGGCAGCGCAATGAAGTCACTTTGCGGCCCGCGGTCTTTGGTGGCCGGCTGCACCTCCAGGTACTGGCCGGTCACCAGGGTATCCAGGTTCTCAGTGCGCACCAGGCCAAACGCAGGTTTGACCACCCAGAACTGCGTCCCGGCCCGGGCGATGCGATTTGCCGCTTCGGTGATACGCGCCCGCAGCAGCACCGCCTGCAGGTCATTGGTCAAGTCGACGCTCTCGATGCTGCCCACATCCAGGCCCCGGAAGCGAATCGCTGTACCTGGCTTCAGGCCATCCGCGCGGTCGACACGGATAGTGATCAAGGTGCCCGCACGGTTCACCGCCTCTTGGCTTTCGTGCAGCCGGAAGCGCGGAATGTGCCGCTTCAGCGGAACATCCGCACGCGGCGTGTCGAAGGCAATGCCACCGGCCATCAGCGTTTGCAGCGACTCACTCTTCACCTTGATGCCGGACAAGCCGCCAGTCAGGGTAATACCGCTGGCGTTCCAGAAGCGCGACGAACCGTTGACCAGTTTTTCGTATTCTTTCTCGATGTGCACACCAATGAGGATGCGGTTACTGTTGCGGGCGAACTGATAGCTTTGCACGCTCCCCACTTTGACCTGGCGATACATCACCGGGCTGCCGACCTCCAGCGAACCGAGGGTGTCGGCGAACAGCACCATGTGCAGGCCAGGCGCCTTGAGGTCCAGCGGCGGCGCCTTGGCACGCGCCTCGAACTCGCGCTCTGGCCGCGCGCCCTTTTCGCCGGGGCGAATGGCGATATAGTTACCTTTTACCAGCGCCTCCAGCCCCGTGATACCCGCCAGGGAAATCGAAGGCTTGACCACCCAGAACTGGGTCCCTTCCACCAGGTAGTCCTCGGTGAGCGGGTCCAGTGTCAGCTCGGCCGAAGCGCTGGCCAGGTTGTCTTCCATCTTCAGCGTTTTCAGCGAGCCAACCTGGATGCCTTTGTACATGACCGGGGTACGGCCCGCCTGCAGGCCTTCGTAATCGGTGAGCTTGACCTTGACCCGTATCCCCGCCTGAGCTGCATCGAAGTCTTCATACAGGCGAAATGGCAGGCTGGGGTCGGTTGGCGGGCTGTCCTTGCGATACTCCGGGGTTGCAAAGGCAATACCCCCGGCAACGATGCTCGACAGCGACTCGCTACGCACTTTCACACCCGAAAGCGAAGCGTCGATGCTTACCCCGCTGGCATTCCAGAAGCGCGTGTGTTTGCGCACCAGGCTGGCGTAAGCCGGCTCGATGAATATTTTTACCTCCACCGTGCTCTGGTCTTCGGACAGGCGATAACTCTTCACCCGGCCGACCTGGATCTGTTTATAGAACACTGGGCTGTCACGGTTGAGCGAACCTAGCCGTTCAGCCTTGAGTACAAGATGCAGGCCAGGTTCGCTGTCCGACAGTGGCGGCGCCACCTTCAGCGCGGTAAAGCGCTTGGTAGGCTCACCTTCGCCCGGGCTGACTGCGATGTAGTTACCAGACACCAGGGTTTCCAGGCCTGAAATGCCTGCCAGGGTGACACTGGGCTTCACCAGCCAGAAGCGCGTCCCCTTGGTCAGATGCGGCTCGGCATCCTTGTTCATTTCGATCGTGGCGATAACACCCTGGTTCTCACCCTCGGCATCGAGCACCAGGCTCTTCACCTTGCCAACCGGCATCCCTTTGTAGATCACCTCGGTCTTGTTGGCGACGATCCCGTCGCCCGACTCGAAGCGCACTTCAATCTCCACACCGGCCTGGCGGTAAGCCTGCCAAGCGAGCCAACCACCGATCATCAAGGCGATCAAAGGCAGGATCCAGATGGCCGACCAGTTCGAGGCTGGGCGGGTTTTAGCCGTTGGCAGGTCACTCATGGTCGTCATCCGACTCCGTGTTATCCCAAATCAGTCGGGGATCGAAAGTTAAAGCAGCAAACATTGTCAGGATCACCACAGTTGCGAAGGCGACGGCGCCCAAATTGGCTTCGACACTGGCTATTCGGCCGAAATTCACCACTGCCACGAGAATGGCAATGACGAAGATATCCAGCATGGACCAGCGCCCGATGAATTCGATGAAGCGGTACATAAATATCCGTTGCCGGGCCGAAAGCGGCTGCCGCCGTTGTACGGAGTACAGCAGCAAACCGATGCCTACCAGCTTGAAGGTCGGCACCAGAATGCTGGCAATGAACACCACTGCAGCGATCGGCACCATGCCGTGCTTGAGCAAGGTAATGACCCCGGACATGATCGTGTCCGGGCTGCCTTGGCCGAGGGTACTCACGGTCATGATGGGCAACACGTTGGCCGGGATGTACAGAATCGACGCGGCAATCAGCAGCGCCCAGGTGCGCATGATGCTGTTCGGACGCCGCGCATGCACTACAGCGCCACAACGTGTGCAGCTTTGCGATTTACTGTCCGGCGCCTGCCGGTTCAGCTCATGGCATTCATTGCAGACCAGAATGCCCGCATCAATCGCCCGCATGCAGGTCCTCCCCCGATAGCGCACTCCAGATCTGGTGCGGTGACATCACCACTTCCAGCCAAACCTGGATCAACAACAGGCTGATAAAACAGAACAACCCCAACCCTACGGTCAATTCAGCCAGGTCGACCAGCTTGACGATGGCCACCAGTACACCCATGAAATAGACCTCGAGCATGCCCCAATCGCGCAGGTGGTGATAGATACGGTAGAACAGCAGGCCCAAACCGCGCCCCACGTTCAGGCGAATACTCAGCAATACAGCCAGTTGGCACAGCAACTTGGTTAATGGAATAGCCATGCTGCAAAGGAAAACCACCACCGCCACGCCACGCATTTCCGAGTTGTACAGGCCTAGCACACCACTCCAGACAGTATCGTCAGACGTTTGGCCAAGCAGGTGCAGCTGCATGATGGGCAGAAAATTGGCTGGCACGAACAGCAACAAGGCCGTCAGTACCAGGGCCAGGCTGCGATTGACCACATTGTGCCGGTGAGCATACAGCTCGTAACCGCAGCGCGGGCAGAGGGCCTTTTCACCATGCTGTAACACGGGCTTGCGCAGCAGCAGGTCACATTCGTGGCAGGCCACAAGCTCTTCCAGCGGCAACCGGGCCAGCGATTCAGGTTCGACGGGATTGGACATGGAGTACTTCTGAGTAGGTGCGTGGGCCTATTCTAGTGTTCTGGCTCGAATTGTGGGAGCCGGCGTGCCGATGAAGCGCACGGCGCGGTGAATGGCACCGGCTGCGCCGGTGTTCGCGGGCACGCCCGCTCCCACAGGGGTTGTGGTGAGGCAAGGGGACTTTTTTGGAGCACAAAGACAAAACCCCTACCTGCATGCGCAGATAGGGGTTTTGCGA
>NZ_RHQO01000097.1:0-15301 GCF_003935475.1 Pseudomonas sp. p99-361
CAGCTCGCGATGCGCCGCGCGGGCGGCGCTCGATCTCACAGGCGCTGCATATCTTGTGACAAACACCTGTCAGCCCTAAGGCGATCCCTGTGGGGGCTGGCTTGCCTGCGATGAGGCAGGGAAGGCCAGTAGGGTTATCAGCCTGTGATCGGCGCCTGTAAATGCCGGCTCGGGTAATGCTGCTCATACACCTTGCACACCCGCAGCACCTGATCATCGGCAAAGCGCCCGGCCACGACCTGAAGCCCCACCGGCAAGCCTTCGCGGGTGAACCCGCAAGGCACTGACGCTGCTGGTTGTTGGGTCAGGTTGAAGGGGTAGCTGAACGGCGTCCATTCCATCCATTGCGCCATCCCCGACCCAGGCGGCACGTTGTGCCCGGCCTCGAACGCCACCAGCGGCAGCATCGGCGAAACCAGCACGTCATAGCGCTGGTGGAAGGCGTTCATCTTCGCAATCAACTCCGCCCGCGCCTCCAGTGCTTGGGTGTACTGGCTCAGGCTGATGCGAGCCCCCTGTTCGGCAATCCAGCGCAGCCCAGGGTCAAGCAGCGCTCGCTGCTCATCGCTCAACGCACTGGCCAGCCGCGCTGCACCCGCAAACCACAGGGTATTGAACGTTTCCAGCGGGTCGCTGAAGCCGGGGTCCACTTCTTCGACCTGCGCGCCCAGCCGAGCCAGGCGCTGTACCGCTTGCGCCACCAGCGCCTCGATCTGCGGGTCGACCTGCACGTAACCAAAATTGGCACTGTAGGCGATGCGCAGACCATTCAGGTCTTGCTGCTGGCCCAGCCACGGAGCCTGTCGTGGCGCACCAGCCAACCCGTCACGTGGATCGGGGCGGGCGACACAGTCGAGCATCAGCACCGCGTCGTCCACCGTGCGCGTCATCGGCCCCAGGTGCGACAGTACGGTCATGGCACTGGCCGGCCATTGCGGCACATAGCCAAACGTTGGCTTGATGCCGAAGGTGCCGGTAAAGGCGCAGGGTATGCGGATGGAGCCCCCGGCATCGCTGCCCTGGTGCAGTACGCCCAGGTTCAAGGCGGCAGCGGCGGCGGCACCACCCGACGAGCCACCGGCAGTCAGCCGTGTGTTCCAGGGGTTACGGGTGATGCCGTACAGCGGGTTGTCGGTTACGCCCTTCCAGCCGAACTCGGGGGTAGTGGTCTTGCCCACCAGGACTGCACCGGCCTCACGCATGAAGGCGCTGAACGGGGCATCGACCTCCCATGGCCCGGCCGCGGAGGTGGTGCAGGACCCTTTGCGGGTAGGCATGCCACGGGTCAGGGTCAGGTCCTTGATCGAGGCGGGTAGGCCATCGAGCCGGCCGCAAGGCTCGCCCCGTTGCCAGCGTTGTTCGCTGGCCCGGGCAGCGGCACGGGCGCCTTCGCCGTCGACGTGGCAATAGGCGTTGACCGCCGGGTTGTGCTGGTCGATGCGCGCCAGCACATCGTCGACCACCTCCACAGGCGACAACTGGCGGCGCTGGTACAGTTCGAGCAGTTCGGCAGCGGTGAACTCGCCAATCGCGGTTTTCTGAGGCATTTCAGCGGGCTCCTGGGTTGGCGGCCTGGAACATGGCGCGCAGCAATACGTCGCAACCATCTGCCAGGTCCTGCGGCGCGGCATTTTCGATTTCGTTGTGGCTGATGCCGCCTTCGCACGGTACGAATATCATCCCGGCCGGGCCCAGCTCGGCGAGGAAAATCGCATCGTGGCCGGCACCACTGACAATATCCATGTGGCTCAGGCCCAGCGCACGCGCCCCTTGGCGCACGGCATCCACGCACTGCTCGGCGAAGTACAACGGCGGGAAGTCGGCCGTCGGGGTGAGCTGCCAGGCAAGGCCGTGTGCCGTTGCGCTGGTTTCGATGGCCGTGCGCACTTCACTGACCATGGCAGCGAGGTGCCCAGGGTCGAGGTGGCGCAGGTCGATGGTCATGTGCACCTGGCCGGGGATGACGTTGCGCGAGCCCGGGTGCAGGGTCAGGCAGCCTACCGTGCCGCAGGCATGCGGCTGGTGGGCGTGGGCAACACGGTTGACCGCAGCCACGACCTCGGCGGCACCGACCAGCGCATCCTTGCGCAAGTGCATGGGGGTGGGGCCTGCATGTGCTTCTACACCGGTCAGCACCAGGTCGAACCATTTCTGCCCCAGGCAGCCCTGGACCACGCCGATGGTCGTGCGCTGGTCTTCCAGTATCGGGCCTTGCTCGATGTGCGCTTCGAAGTAGGCACCCACGGCATGCCCGGTAGGTACGCGCGGGCCGGCATAGCCGATGCGCTGCAGCTCGGCCCCCACCGACAGGCCCTGGTCATCGACCTTGTCCAGGGTCTGCTGCAGGTCGAACTTACCGGCGAATACCCCGGAACCCATCATGCACGGTGGAAAGCGCGAGCCTTCTTCATTGGTCCACACCACCACCTCCAGCGGCGCTTCGGTGGTCAGCTTCAAGTCGTTGAGGGTACGCATGACTTCGAGGCCGGCCATGACCCCGTAGCAGCCATCGAACTTGCCACCGGTGGGCTGGGTGTCGATGTGGCTGCCGGTCATGACAGGCGGCAGGGCCGGGTTGCGGCCGGGGCGGCGGGCAAAAATGTTGCCGATGGCGTCGACGCTGACGGTGCAGCCGGCTTCTTCGCACCAGCGTACGAACAGGTCGCGGGCCTGGCGGTCGAGGTCGGTCAGGGCCAGGCGGCACACACCGCCCTTGGCGGTGGCGCCGAGCCGGGCCAGGTCCATCAGCGATTGCCAGAGGCGTTCGCGGCTGACCAGCGGGCCCTGGGCAAGCAGGTGCTGCGGGGGATCGATGCGGGTGTTCATGGTTCATCTCTCCTGAAAGTATCGGGTTGCTGGTACCGGCCTCTTCGCGGGCTTGCCCGCTCCCACAGGTCCTGCGTAGTCCTTAGAAGAGGCCGGTACAGAAAAGCAGGTCTGGGTCAGGCACTCAGGGCCAGATAACGGTTCTTGATACTCGGGTCCTCACGGAACTGCGCTGCGCTGCCCTGGTAGGCAACCCGACCCTGCTCCAGCACGTAGTGGCGGTCTGCAAGGGCATCGCAGACCATCAGGTTCTGCTCCACCAGCAGGATCGACAGCCCTTCGTCCTTGATGCGCCGCAGAATCTTCACCAGCTCGTCGACAATCACCGGCGCCAGGCCTTCAGTCGGTTCATCGAGGATCAGCAGCTTGGGCCCGTTGAGCAGGGCGCGGGCGATGGCCAGCATCTGCTGCTCGCCACCGGACAGCGCGAAGCCACCGTTACGGCGCCGCTCCTTCAGCCGCGGAAACATGCTGTACACGTCCTCCAGCTGCCAGCGGCTGGTCTTGCGCACGGCGATCTTCAGGTTCTCCTCGACACTGAGCTGGCGGAAAATGCCGCGGTGCTCTGGCACCAGGGCAATGCCCAGCCGGGCAATGTCGAAGATTTCACGGCCGACCAACTGTTGGCCGTTGAAGCTGATCTGCCCCTGCCGAGGGCGAACGATGCCAAGAATGCTGCGCAAGGTGGTGGTCTTGCCGGCACCGTTGCGCCCAAGCAGTGTGACCAGTTCGCCAGCCTCGACCTTGAGCGAGACGCCTTCGAGCACATGGCTCTTGTCGTAGTAGGAATGGATCGAATCGACGTTGAGCATCAGGCGGCCTCACCAAGGTAGGCAGTGCGCACGCGTTCGTCGTTGCGCACCTGTTCAGGGGTACCCTCGACCAGGATCTGGCCGTGGCTCATTACCGTGATGCGCTGGCTGATCGACATGACGATGCTCATGTTGTGCTCGATCAACAGCACGGTATGGTCACGGCCCAGGTCGCTGATCAGGTCGGTCATGACCGGGATGTCATCAATGCCCATGCCCGAGGTGGGTTCGTCGAGCATCAGCAGGGTAGGCTTGGCGCAGATGGACATGCCCACTTCCAGCACCCGTTGCTGGCCGTGCGAAAGCTCGCCGGCGAGGGTGTTGGCGCGGCCAGTCAGCTGCAGGCGCTCCAGTACCTGGTCGGCGGTGTCCCAGTGGCTGCGCTTGTGCTCGACGCTACGCCAGAAGTTCAGCGCGCCCAGGCCATCGCGGCCCTGGGCCGCCAGGCGCAGGTTCTCGCGTACCGACAGGTTCTGGAACAGGCTGGTGAGCTGAAACGAACGCGCCATGCCCAGTGCCACACGGCCGTGGGACGGCTTGCGGACGATGTCCTGGCCATTGAACAGGATCTTGCCGGCGGTGGCCTGGCGCTCACCGGTCAGGCAGTGGAACAGGCTGGTCTTGCCGGCGCCGTTGGGCCCGATAACGGTGTGAATAGTGCCGGCGCGCACGTTGAGGTCCACGCCCGCGACCGCCTTGAACGGCCCGTATGCCAACTCCAGCTGGCGGGTTTGCAGGAGGTAGTCGCTCATCACAAGGTCTCCTTGGTCTTGGCCTGGGGTTTGTCGTGGGGGGCACGGCTAGCCAGCAGGCGCTTGGCCAGTTCGGCCAGGCCGCCCCACAGGCCACCGCGCATGAACACCACGACCAGGATCAGGATCACCCCCAGCAGCATCAGCCAGCGTGGCCACAGTTCGGACAGCACATCGCCCAACAGCACGATGGCACCGGCCCCCAGCAGCGAGCCGAACAGCGAGCCGGTACCGCCGACGATGGTCATGATCAGAATGTTCTCGCTCATCATCAGGTCGATGTTCGACAGCGGCGCAAAATGCAGCAGCATGGCGTACAGCGCCCCGGCAATCCCGGTGATGGCGCCCGACAGCATGAACACCAGGATCTTGAAATGGCGGGTGTCATAGCCGATGGCAGCAGCGCGGGTCTCGTTCTCGCGGATGGCCAGCAGGGTGCTGCCGAACGGCGAGCGAATGACCCGCAGGGCGCCGGCGAAGATCAGCAGGAACAGCACGGCGACAAACACATAGAAGTGCCGCGGGTCGGCCAGGTCGACCAGCACATGGCCGGCGATCTCGATGTTCGGCCGAGGTACGTCGAGCAGGCCGTTGTCGCCGCCGGTCCAGCCACTGAGGGTATAGGCCAGGAAGTAGGCCATCTGGCTGAAGGCCAAGGTCAGCATGACGAAGTAGATGCCCGTGCGGCGTATGGCCAGGGCGCCCACCAGCAGCGCGAGGAAGGCGCCGAATACAGCGGCGCCAAGCAGCGCGGCGAACATGCCCCACTGCAGGTGGATCATCAGCAATGCCGCGCCATAGGCGCCCACACCAAAGAAGATGCCTTGGCCGAACGACAGCAGGCCGGTGTAGCCCAGCAACAGGTTGCAGGCCAGCGCGGCCAGGGCAAAGATCAGGATTTCAGTGGCCAGGGTGGCCGATGGCAGCAGCAACGGCAGCGCCACCAGGCTGACGACTACCAGCAACAGCAGTGCCGGGGCACGGCCCCTGGCGACTGGCAAAGGGTTTTTTTCACTCATCTCAGGCTCTCCCGAACAGGCCATACGGACGCACCAGGATCACCGCCGCCATGGCGCCGTAGATCATCAGGCTGGCGCCTTGTGGCCACAGGCTGGTCATCATGCTTTGCACCACACCCACCAACAGGCCGCCGACCAGCGCACCGCCAAACGAGCCCATGCCGCCGATCACCACCACCACGAAGGCGATGCCGAGGATTTCCGGGCCGACGAAGGGCTGGGCACCGCGCAGCGGCGCGAACAGCACACCGGCCACGCCGGCCAGGCCTACGCCCAGGGCGAATGTCAGGGAGAACAGGCGGAAGATATTGGTACCCAGCAGCGACACGGTTTCGGTGCTCTCGCTGCCGGCCCGCACCAGGGCGCCGAAGCGGGTGCGCTCCAGTAGCAGCCACAGGCCAACGCCGATCAGTGCGGCAAAACCGATCAGGAACAGGCGGTAGTACGGGTAGATGAAGTCACCCAGGATCAACACCCCGCGCAGCTCGGGCGGCACGGCGATGTTCTTGCCCACCGGGCCCCAGATCAGCACCGAGGCTTCCTGGATGATCAGGGCGATGCCAAGGGTAACGAGGATCTGGAAGGTGTGTGGCAGGTGATAGATGCGTTTGATCAGCAGGCGCTCGACCGCCCAGGCCAGGGCGGCCACCACCAGGGGCGCGATCAGCAGCGCCAGCCAGAAGCTGCCGGTGATGGCCACGGCGGTGTAGCACAGGTAGGCGCCAAGCAGAAAGAACGCACCATGGGCGAAGTTGACGAAGTTGAGCAAGCCGAAAATGATCGTCAGGCCTACGGCGATGAGGAAGTAGATCATCCCCAGGCCCAGGCCGTTGAGCAGTTGGAACAGGTACAAATCGAGCATGAGCGTGCCCTCGACAGCGCGCGGCGCGGCTGCCTGTACGAGTGTGAGTGACTAACGCCGCGGCTTCAGGCCAGGGCGCAACCGGTGTGGTCGGGCTCGACGAACGAGCGGCCCGAGCTGATGACTTCGGCCAGGTCGTCTTCGTCGCGCATCTGCCCTTGGGGCTTGCCGCGCAGCAGGTAGTAATCCTTGAGCACCTGGTGGTCGCCCGGGCGGATCAGCTCGTCGCCGGTCGGCCCCTGGAAACGCATGCCCTGCAGTGCTGCAGAGACGGCGGCCCCGTCCAGGCTGCCGGCCTTGACGATGGCTTCGAGCATGACCTTGGTGCCGATGTAGTCGGCGGCCAGCGGGTAGTTGGGGTTGATGCCGTAGGCCTTGCGGGTGGCGGCAACCAGTTGCTGGTTCAGCGGCGTATCCACCTGGTGCCAGTACTGCGCGCCCAGGTACACGCCTTCGAGCACGTCGCTGCCCAGTTCCTGGAACTGGTCGAGGCCGGCTGACCACACCATCAGCACTTTCATGCGGTCCTTGATGCCGAAGTTGACCGCCTGGCGCAGCGCGTTGGAGGCCTGGCTGCCGAAGTTGAGCAGCACCAGCACGTCGGGTTTGGCCGCGATGGCATTGGTGAGGTAACCCGAGAATTCCTGCTCTTGCAGCGAGTGATAGCTGTTGCCGATATGTTCCACGCCCTGCTCGGCGAAGACTTTGCGGGCGTTGTCCAGCAGCGCGTCGCCGAACACGTATTGCGGGGTGATGGTGTACCAGCGCTTGGCCTGCGGGAGTTGGCGAATCATCGGCACCAGGGTTTCGCGGATGGCGCCGTAGGTCGGCACCGACCAGCGGAAGGTCGAGGCGTTGCAGTCCTTGCCGGTGATTTCGTCGGCGCCCACCGGGGTCATGAACACGCCACCGGCCTTGTGTATTTCCTTGGAAACCGCCAGCGCCGAAGACGACAAGGTGCAGCCCTGGAAGAAGCGGGCGCCATCCTGGCCAATGGCTTCCTGTACCTTGCGCACGGCCTTACCGGCGTTGCCTTCGGTGTCGATGACTTTGTACTTGAGCGGGTGCCCCAGCAACTGCGGGTATTCGGCGATGGCCAGGCGCGAGCCCATGTCGGCGTACTTGCCGTAGCTGGCGAAGGCACCCGACATGGACTTGAGCCCATAGAAGGTCAACGGTTGATCGGCGAATGCCCGGTGTGCTCCCAAGGGGAGGCTACCGAAGGCACCCAGGGCAAGGCCTGCCTTGAGCAGGGTACGTCTTTGCATGGGTAACTCCTTGGTTGTGGTTATTAGGCAGGAGTGGCAATGACAAAGCGGGTACGGCCGGGCCTGTGAGCAGGCCTCTTTCCAGGCGGATCAGTGGTGGTGGTTGAACTCCAGCAGGAAGTGGCGGGCGACCTCGCCCTCCAGTGCGGTCATGTGGTGTTCGGCGTCGCACATGTGCTCGTGCATCAGCCGGCGTACGCTGGGCTCGTCACTGGCGCGCAGGGCGCTCAGCAGTTGTTTGTGGTAGTCGATGTTGGCTGCGGCGAACTGCTGGCGCTTGGGCAGGTAGGCCTTTTTCAGCACCACCAGGTCGCGCAGCAGGTCGTTGAGGAACACCGCCATGAAGCGCAGCAACGGGTTGGGGCAGCGGTGGGCCAGCAGGGTGTGGAACTCCAGCTCCGCCAGGCGCTGTTCGCGCTGGCCCTCTTCGCTGTCTTCCGGCGCACTGCAGAAATCGATGTTGGCCTCAAGCGCGGCATAGTCCGCTTCGCTCAGCTGGCCCATTACCGACACTGCCAACTCGACCTCGATGACTTTGCGCAGCTGGTACACCTGCTCGCCGTCCAGGTGCTGAAAGTGCAGGTAGTTGCGCAGCGCTCGGCTGGCGGGCTCGGTGCCGACCTCGGCCAGGTAGGCACCACCGGCAGGGCCGGTGCGGGTGCTGACCAGGCCTTCGACCTCAAGAGCCTTGAGTGCCTCGCGGGCAGTGCCCTTGGAGCACTCGAAGTGTTCCATCAGTTCACGCTCGGTGGGCAGGCGGTCGCCGGGGTGCAGCGCTTCGGTGACGATCGAGCGCTTGACCGATTCGACGATCACATCCGACAGCTTTTGGCGCTTGCGTTTGGGTTTGAGCATTTCGCTATTTTTCATATTTATGCGGATAAATAGGATTTAGCGAATTTTGCCGAGGTCGGTCAATGCTGGAGGTGGGGGAGGGGTCGTATTTGGTGTGAAAGCGTCGGGGAGGGATATGTGAAGAGGTGTATGGACTGCAGACCCTGTGGGTGCGGGTAAACCTGCTCCCACAGGGCTCTTTGTTCAGCCTTGGCGGCCAGGACCTTGCTGCAGGTGGGCCTGGCTGCAATACCACTCGTTGCCCTGCTGCAGCGCCCGATCATTGGGCAGGTGCACGCCGCAATGTGCGCAGCGCACCATCGTCAGTGGCGCATCGAGCTTGGCTTCGGGGCGCGACTGCTGGCTGATTTTGAATTTGCGCCACAGCCAGAACGCGGCGGCGATCAGGGCGATCCAGAAAAGTAGGCGAACCATGGTGTCCAGCTTGTTGATGGAAGAAGCCGACAGTCTAGGATGCAGCCGACAAAAAAGGGAGGCCCGAGGGCTAATGCCAGTCAGTTAAGCGTTACTGGGGCTGCTTTGCAGCCCTTCGCGGGCACGCCCGCTCCCACACGTTTGGCGCTGAACTCAAGAAATGCGCAATGCCCTGTGGGAGCGGGCGTGCCCGCGAAGGGTCGCAAAGCGGCCGCAAATTACTTAACTGACGGGTATTGGCCCAAGGCCTCCCTTTCATTTACCGCGGTCGGTCAATCGAACAGACCAAAGGTCATGTAGCTGAACCAGGAGCGGTCTTTCTCGGCCTCTTTCGGGCCCTCGGGCACGATCGGGTTGCCGTTTTCATCCTTGGGCAGCAGCTCTTGCGGCATCTCGTCGCGCGCGTCCTGGAACTGCTTGACCACGTCCTGGTTGGCGCGGGTTTCACCCGGCGGCAGCGGCGTGTCGGTCTCGATCAGGCCCAGGGTGGCCTTGGACAGCCAGCCGCGGCCGTCAGACTCGGTCTGCTTGGGCTGGAACTCGCCATCGACCAGGCTTGGGTGGTCTGGGTAGTTGAGCTTGAGGGTTTCCAGGCTGGTGGCGGCCAGTTCGTCCAGGTGCATCTTTTGGTATGACTCGACCATTACCGCCAGGCCGTCGCCGACCGAGGGGGTTTCCTGGAAGTTCTCGACTACGTAGCGGCCACGGTTGGCGGCAGCCACGTAAGCCTGGCGGCTCAGGTAGTAGTCGGCCACGTGGATTTCGTACGACGCCAGCAGGTTGCGCAGGTAGATCATGCGCTGCTTGGCATCGGGCGCGTAGCGGCTGTTGGGGAAGCGGCTGGTCAGCTGGGCGAACTCGTTGTACGAGTCGCGGGCAGCACCCGGGTCACGCTTGGTCATGTCCAGCGGCAGGAAGCGCGCCAGCAGGCCACGGTCCTGGTCGAACGAGGTCAGGCCCTTGAGGTAGTAGGCGTAGTCCACGTTCGGGTGCTGCGGGTGCAGGCGAATGAAGCGCTCGGCAGCCGACTTGGCAGCCTCGGGCTCGGCGTTCTTGTAGTTGGCGTAGATCAGCTCGAGCTGCGCCTGGTCGGCATAACGGCCGAACGGGTAGCGCGACTCCAGGGCCTTGAGCTTGTTCACGGCGCTGGTGTAGCTGGAGTTGTCCAGATCAGCCTGGGCCTGCTGGTACAGCTCGGCCTCGCTGAGGTTCTCGTCGATGACTTCCTTATTCGAGGAACAGGCCGCGGTGAGCCCAAGGATGGCGATCAGCAGCAGGTGTTTCACTTGCATGGCGGCTTGCGTCCCTTTGACGGCCGCTGTTTTGGGCGGTGCCGTCCTGTTATGATGAGCGCCCCGGCCAACCCCGGGACAAAAGAAGCCGTATTTAACCACAAGCTCGCAGCCGAAACCAAAGGCTGTGCGCCCGCCGAATCGAGCATGTCCGAGATCATTCAACTTAGCGCAGAGGTCCCGTCCGAATTGGGCGGCCAACGCCTCGACCAGGTCGCCGCCCAATTGTTCGCCGAGTACTCGCGTTCGCGGCTAACTTCGTGGATCAAAGAGGGCCGCCTGACGGTCGATGGTGCCGTCGTGCGCCCTCGCGACCTCGTTCACGGTGGCTCCCAGCTTGCCCTGCAGGCCGAACAGGAAGCCCAGGGTGAGTGGGTAGCAGAAGATATCGAACTGGATATCGTCTACGAAGACGACCACATCATGGTCATCAACAAGCCCGCCGGGCTGGTCGTGCACCCGGCTGCCGGGCACGCCAGCGGCACCCTGCTCAATGCGCTGCTGCACCACGTGCCAGACATCGTCAACGTACCGCGTGCCGGTATCGTTCACCGCCTGGACAAGGACACCACCGGGCTGATGGTGGTGGCCAAGACCCTGCAGGCGCAGACCAAGCTGGTCGAGCAGATGCAGGCGCGCAAGGTCAGCCGCATTTATGAGTGCATCGTCATCGGCGTGGTCACCGCCGGTGGCAAGATCGACGCCCCGATCGGTCGCCACGGCGGCATGCGCCAGCGCATGGCGGTCACCGACGGCGGCAAGCCAGCCGTCAGCCACTACCGGGTGCTCAAGCGCTTCCGCTCGCACACCCATGTACGGGTCAAGCTGGAAACCGGCCGCACCCACCAGATCCGCGTGCACATGGCCCATGTGGGCTTTCCGCTGGTCGGCGACCAGACCTACGGTGGCCGCTTCCGCATTCCGCCGGCTGCCAGCCCAACCATGGTCGAGGCAGTGAAAAGCTTCCCGCGCCAGGCGCTGCACGCGCGGTTCCTTGCCCTGGCCCACCCGATCACCGGTGAAGTCATGAAGTGGGAGTCGCCACTGCCCGACGACTTCGTCTGGTTGCTGTCGCTGCTCAACCAGGACCGTGAGAGCTTCATCGGATGAGTGACCTGGCGCAGACGCTGCTGTTTCCCGACTGGCCAGCCCCGGCCTCGGTACGCGCCTGTGTCACCACCCGTCAGGGCGGTGTGAGCCTGCCGCCCTACGCCACGTTCAACCTGGGTGACCATGTGGGGGATGACCCTGCCGCGGTTGCCGAAAACCGTCGCCGCCTGCGCGAGCAGTTCGCCATCCAGCCAGCCTGGCTCAAGCAGGTGCATGGGCTGGAGGTGGCGGATGCCAACCCGGCCGTGGTAGCCGAGGCCGATGCCAGCTGCACCAGCCAGCCCGGCATTGCCTGCACCGTGATGACGGCCGACTGCCTGCCTGTACTGTTCTGTGACCGTGCGGGCACCCGCGTGGCGGCGGCGCATGCGGGCTGGCGCGGGCTGGCGGGTGGCGTGCTGGAAGCCACCCTCGACCGCCTGGCGCTGGCGCCCCAGGAGGTGCTGGTGTGGCTGGGGCCGGCGATCGGGCCCAAGGCCTTCGAAGTGGGGCTGGAAGTGCGCGATGCCTTTACTGCCGTGCACCCTGAAGCCGCCCGGGCTTTTGTCGAGGGCGAGCGGCCAGGCAAGCTGATGGCAGACATCTACGAATTGGCGCGCATTCGCCTGGCGGCCCGTGGGGTATCGGCTGTTTATGGCGGTGGCTGGTGCACGGTCAGTGACGAGCGGTTTTTCTCCTACCGCCGTACGCCGCAGGGTGGCCGCTTCGCTTCGCTGGTGTGGTTGCAGCCGCTCTAGCCTTGATGGGCACCGCCTGCCCCAAGCGCTAATCCAACCCGTTGATCCCGGTCAACCCCGCTACGCTTGAATCTTCCAGAATCAGCCTTATCTATAAAGGCATCTCAGGCAGGTTTCTTTATAAACAGGCGCTGTCCATCGCTCCGACCTGCCCTTTAAAGGAAGGTACACCATGCGAATAGACCGTTTGACCAGCAAGCTGCAACTTGCAATATCCGATGCCCAATCCCTGGCCGTAGGCATGGACCACCCTGCCATCGAGCCCGTGCACCTCTTGCAGGCATTGCTCGAACAGCAGGGCGGCTCGATCAAGCCACTGCTGATGCAAGTGGGCTTCGATATCAATAGCCTGCGCCAGGCACTGGTGAAAGAACTCGACCAGCTGCCGAAAATCCAGAACCCCACCGGCGACGTCAACATGTCGCAGGACCTGGCGCGCCTGCTCAACCAGGCCGACCGCCTGGCCCAGCAAAAGGGCGACCAGTTCATTTCCAGCGAGCTGGTGTTGCTGGCCGCCATGGACGAGAACAGCAAGCTGGGCAAGTTGCTGCTCAGCCAGGGTGTCAGCAAAAAGGCCCTGGAAAATGCCATCAACAACCTGCGCGGTGGCGCGGCGGTGAATGACGCCAACGCCGAAGAGTCACGCCAGGCGCTGGACAAGTACACCGTCGACCTCACCAAGCGTGCCGAAGAAGGCAAGCTGGACCCGGTCATTGGCCGCGACGACGAAATCCGCCGTACGGTGCAGGTGCTGCAACGCCGTACCAAGAACAACCCGGTGCTGATCGGCGAACCTGGCGTGGGCAAGACCGCCATCGCCGAGGGCCTGGCCCAGCGCATCATCAATGGCGAAGTGCCCGACGGCCTGAAAGGCAAACGCCTGCTGGCGCTGGACATGGGCGCGCTGATTGCGGGTGCCAAGTACCGCGGTGAGTTCGAGGAGCGCCTGAAAGGGCTGCTGAACGAGCTGTCCAAGCAGGAAGGCCAGATCATTCTGTTCATCGACGAACTGCACACCATGGTTGGCGCCGGCAAGGGCGAGGGTGCCATGGACGCAGGCAACATGCTCAAGCCGGCCCTGGCCCGTGGCGAACTGCACTGCGTGGGCGCCACTACGCTGAACGAGTACCGCCAGTTCATCGAGAAAGACGCCGCCCTGGAGCGCCGCTTCCAGAAAGTGCTGGTAGAGGAACCGAGCGAAGAAGACACCATCGCCATCCTGCGTGGCCTGAAAGAACGCTACGAAGTGCACCACAAGGTGGCCATCACCGACGGTGCCATTATCGCTGCGGCCAAACTCAGCCACCGCTACATCACCGACCGTCAGTTGCCGGACAAGGCCATTGACCTGATCGACGAAGCGGCCAGCCGCATCCGCATGGAGATCGACTCCAAGCCGGAAGTGCTCGACCGCCTCGATCGCCGGCTGATCCAGTTGAAAGTGGAATCGCAGGCGCTGAAGAAGGAAGAAGACGAGGCAGCGAAGAAGCGCCTGGAGAAGCTGACCGAAGAAATCGAACGGCTGGAGCGCGAGTACTCCGACCTGGAAGAAATCTGGGCTTCGGAGAAAGCCGAAGTACAGGGCTCGGCGCAGATCCAGCAAAAGATCGAGCAGGCCCGCCAGGAGCTGGAAGCTGCCCGCCGCAAGGGCGACCTGAGCCGCATGGCCGAGCTGCAGTACGGGGTAATCCCGGACCTGGAGCGCAGCCTGCAGATGGTCGACCAGCACGGCAAGACCGAGAACCAGTTGCTGCGCAACAAGGTGACCGAGGAAGAGATTGCCGAGGTGGTGTCGAAGTGGACCGGTATTCCGGTATCCAAGATGCTGGAGGGCGAGCGCGAAAAACTGCTGAAAATGGAAGCGTTGCTGCACCAGCGCGTGATCGGGCAGGGCGAAGCGGTAACCGCGGTGGCCAACGCCGTGCGCCGCTCACGTGCCGGGTTGTCCGACCCCAACCGGCCAAGTGGTTCGTTCCTGTTCCTGGGCCCTACCGGTGTGGGCAAGACCGAGCTGTGCAAGGCACTGGCCGAGTTCCTGTTCGACACCGAAGAGGCCATGGTCCGCATCGACATGTCCGAGTTCATGGAGAAACACTCCGTGGCTCGCCTGATTGGTGCGCCACCCGGGTACGTAGGGTACGAAGAGGGCGGTTACCTGACCGAGGCGGTACGGCGCAAGCCCTACTCGGTGGTGCTGCTGGACGAGGTGGAGAAAGCTCACCCGGATGTATTCAACGTGTTGCTGCAGGTGCTGGAAGATGGCCGCCTGACCGACAGCCACGGGCGCACCGTGGACTTCCGTAATACGGTGATCGTGATGACCTCCAACCTGGGCTCGGCACAGATCCAGGAGCTGGTCGGCGATCGCGAGGCACAGCGTGCGGCAGTGATGGATGCAGTAGGGGCGCACTTCCGTCCGGAGTTCATCAACCGTATCGACGAAGTGGTGGTGTTCGAGCCGCTGGGCCGCGAGCAAATTGCCGGCATTACCGAGATACAGCTGGGCCGCCTGCGCAGCCGCCTGCTGGAGCGCGAGTTGTCGCTGAGCCTGAGCCCGGAAGCGTTGGACAAGCTGATCGCCGTGGGTTACGACCCTGTCTACGGTGCCCGCCCGCTGAAACGGGCGATCCAGCGCTGGATCGAAAACCCGCTGGCGCAATTGATCCTGGCAGGCAAGTTCATGCCGGGTACCGCGATCACTGCCAAGGTGGAAGGCGACGAAATCGTCTTTGGCTGACCTGCTTCACCATGAGCCCCGCATTTGCGGGGCTTTTTTTTGCCTGGCTGCCTGCGCTGGCCTGTTAGCGGGTCATACGTTTACCTGCAGCCTTGAAGCCTGCGCATAACCCTGGAGGAGCGGGTTCACCCGCGAAGAAGCCGGCACCGCCCCAGCAAATTCGGGCTTTCCCAGCCTGTCTGGATAACCCGCTGAAATTTTTGAAATTTTTGCTTGCATCAAAAAACGAGTGCCCCTAATATACGCCGCGTTGTCAGGCACTAAGCGAATCATCAGCAGTAACGATGGCCGCAAAACAACTTACAAATCAGTAAGTTGAATGAAAAAAAGTGGTTGACAAGCAAAACGAAGAATGTAGAATAGCCGGCCTCAGCAGCTACAACGCGAAAGCAGCGAAGCTCAAGAGTCCGAAGCGAACACGGCCTTCGGAGTAGCAAATCGGAAAGTAGTACCGAAGTTCAGTTCCGCGATAGCTCAGTCGGTAGAGCAAATGACTGTTAATCATTGGGTCCCTGGTTCGAGTCCAGGTCGCGGAGCCATCTCGGGGTGTAGCGCAGTCCGGTAGCGCGCCTGCTTTGGGAGCAGGATGTCAGGAGTTCGAATCCCCTCACCCCGAC